>JAKLLS010000078.1 GCA_022014155.1 Marinobacter sp.
CTGCTGAGAAGTTGAGACCGCCGATGGAAGTCGGATTACGCTTCGCTAATCCGACCTACGGGGCGGGAGAGTGACGTTTGCGTTTGTAGGTCGGATTAGTGAAGCGTAATCCGACAAGCAGGCCTCGGTCAGGCGAGTTACCGCTTCAGATACTGACTGAAATCCACATCGCTGGCGGAGAGGATAGCCTGAACCCGGTTGTGAACGCCCAGTTTACGGAGAATGGCTGACACATGGGCCTTCACCGTGGTTTCGGCGATGTTCAGGTTGTAGGCAATCTGCTTGTTGGACTCGCCTTTGGACATGCGCTCGAGCACCAGTAGCTGACGACGCGTCAGCGAGTTCAGCAGCTCCGGTGATATCGGATTGTCTTCATGGCGACTACGGCGGCTGCTGCTTTCCTTGCCGGTACGGATAATGTCCGACGGCAGATAGACATTGCCGTTGAGTATCTGCTGGATGGCTTCGGTCATCTGGGACCGAGGCGATGACTTGGTAATAAAACCGACCGCGCCATAGGTGATGGCCTGAAGTACGACCTGCTTGTCTTCTTCCGCCGAGACAATCACCACCGGGATGGTGGGCGCTTCGTTGCGCAGGGTAATCAGACCGTTCAGCCCGTGCATGCCGGGCATGTTCAGATCCAGAAGGATCAGGTCCAGATCATCGTTCTCGCGGGTAATGTCCAGGGCGCTGTCGAGATCATCGGTTTCAATGATCTCACTACCTTCGAATCCGGACGCGATCACGCTGCTGATGGCCTCACGGAATAACGGGTGGTCGTCGGCGATCAGTATCTTGTAAGCCGGCTCCATGGGTGGTTCCACCTGTTTGTTTTCATTATGTTGGGTTGCTTCTGACTCATGATAGCGCTTTTCGGAAGAAAGTGCGGCATCGAGCTCGTTAAGCATAGCGGCCTCCTGTGCAGAGAATCTCCGGAAACGGAGGCGATCCTCTGATTATTATTGTGATGATTTCATTACACGCCATCTGCGCCTCAGGTTGAATGCGACCATCGCACCAAAAAACAGGCACCAAAGTACTATTCTTGCCCGGCTGTCGGCTTCGTATCGTGGAGAGATGAGCCAGCAGCCTTTAATAAAACGACATCTCAAACCATCCGGAACCCGTTGGCGCGCCCGTCGGCCGGCCGTGATGATCCTGATGCTTCTGGTGGCCTTGCCGGCGCTGGTGTCCGATGCCCGTGCTGCTGCATCGGGCGACCTGCCGGTGCTGTCGATCAGTGTATTGCAGTTTGGCACCGCGCACTGGGAGCTTGACCATCTCCTTCATCGGAACCTGGATCGGAAACATGGCTACCGCCTGGTGTTGACGCCGGTGGCGAACCTGCCGGCCTCCCGCCTTGCAGTCACCAGCGGCTCGGTGAATGGTGCCGTGGCGGACTTGCTCTGGGCGCAGTCGCGATACCAGGCCGGAACGCCCTACCTGTATCTCCCGTTTTCCAGTCAGATTGGCGATATTGTGGTGGCGGATGGTTCTGCCATCCAGTCCGTGGCGGACCTCGTCGGCAAGCGAATCGGCGTGGCTGGTGGTCCGGACAGCAAGGGCTGGGTACTGCTGCAGAAAGTCGCTGCCCAGCAGGGCCTCAACCTGTCAGATTCCGCAGATGTTCAGTTCGCGGCGCCACCCCTGCTCAACCAGGCCCTCAAGCGGGGGCAGGTGGATGTGATCGTCACCTACTGGCATTTTGCTGCCCGCCTCAAGGGTGAGGGGGGCTGGCGCTCGGCGTTGCGGATGGCCGACTTGCTGGCCGCACTGAATCTCGACACCAACCTGCCCGTGCTGGGCTATGTCTTTTCCGGACCCTGGGCGCGGGAGCACCCATCTCTGGTCCGGCGCTTTGCCGACTCCCTGGGCGAGGCGAAAGCCGAACTGGCCGATGACCCCACCTACTGGGAGCGACTCCGGCCACTGATGGGCAACCCGGATACCGGCATTTTTCAGGCCCTCCGCAAAGGATTCGTCGCTGGTACGCCGGCACCTCAAACCGAGCAGCGAACCGCCGACCTGCACCGGCTTCTGGTGCTCACCGGCGCTGCGGAAGACAATCTGATGCCAGCCTCGCTCTTCTATCGGAGTGAACCATGACTAACCTCAAGGGCCACGCTGTGACAGCGCGCCCACCCTTATGGAGTTACTGGGTGGTACTGCCGGGTTTTGTCCTTTTCTGGGCACTGATCGCCTGGTTGATCCAGTCGCCGCTATTGCCAACGCCCCTCCAGGTACTCGATACGGTGATACGGGAAGCCACGGCCGGGGATCTCTGGCATCACCTGGGCGCCACTTTCGGCCGTGTGGCGGTGGCCTTTGTCCTGGCCATGTCCCTGGGAACCGTCATTGGTGTCGGCATGGGCCGTTCCGCCACCACCAACGCCCTGTTCGACCCGCTGCTGGTGCTTCTGCTCAACCTGCCCGCACTGGTCACCATCATCCTGATGTATGTCTGGTTCGGTCTGGTGGAAGTGGCGGCCATCATGGCCGTTGTCATCAACAAAGTACCGAACGTCGCCGTCACCGTCCGCGAAGGCGCCCGCAGCCTTGATTACCGGCTCGAAGAAATGGCTTCCGTGTACGAATTCACCCGCTGGCAGCGATTTCGTGAGGTCTGGGTGCCACAACTGTTTCCCTACCTGATGGCTGCGACCCGCGGCGGTCTGGCATTGATCTGGAAAATAGTCCTGGTCGTGGAATTGCTGGGCCGCTCCAGCGGTGTCGGCTTCCAGTTGCATCTGGCGTTCCAGGTCTTCGACGTTGCCACCATCCTGGCCTACAGCCTGGCGTTCATTGCCGTGGTCCAACTGATCGAACTGACCATCCTGCAGCCTCTGGAACGCCGCTCCAGCCGCTGGCGTCAACCGGAGGCTGCCCATGCTTGAGCTGCGGATTGCCGGCCGCGACTTTGGTCAGCCTGTGTTGGGAGAAATATTCGCCACGGTGGAACGGGGCGACCGTATCTGCCTGCTTGGGCCTTCCGGCATTGGTAAAACCACACTGCTGAATGCCATAGCCGGTCTGGATAAAAGCATTCCTCAGGAAGCCATCATCGGCCGTGACAAACTCCGGGTTGGCTACCTGTTTCAGGAACATCGTCTGTTACCCTGGCGAACCCTGAGCGCCAATCTCCAATTGGCGGGCGCAACTCCGCAGGAAGCAGAAAACCACCTCGCCAGTGTGGGTCTGAAAGGATATGGCCACTATCTGCCGGATCAGCTCTCCTTGGGCATGGCCCGGCGAGCTGCACTTGCCCGTTGCCTGGCGGTTAAGCCGGACCTGCTGTTGTTGGATGAGCCGTTTGCGTCGCTGGATCCGGTTATGGCCGGTGAGTTGAAAGTACTGATTGCGGGGATTCTCGATGCCAATCCGGGTATGGCCATGATTTGTGTGACGCATGATGGTGGTGATGCTGAGATTCTGGCGAATCGCCTGTGGTATCTGGATGGGAAGCCGGCGCGGTTGCAGTGGGATGATGTGGTTGGTGAAGCCGGTTTGATTGATGGGTTGTTGGGGAGGCTGCGAAGGCTTGACCTGGCGGACTCCTAGTCCTCGTTTATGGGAGTTTGCCTGTTTGTCGGATTACGCTTCGCTAATCCGACCTACGACGATTGGAAGAGCAATGTTCGGCTTCTAGCACGAGGTATGGGTGGGCTGTGGGGGACAGGTTTCCAAAACACGCTCCTTGCGGCACATCCATGTGGCGCTTGGGCTCCGCCATCCATGGCTCCGCACAGTTTTGGAAACCTGTCCCCCACAGCCCACATACTCCAATCAGGCAGGCTTGGTCCCAAGTATCTTGGTCCGCTGAGGCCTGAACCCGGCGGTGGCAAGTAAAGCAAAAACGATGGTCACGCCGGCAGTAATGCCAAAAGCCATCGGATTCCATTCCAGATACAGCGAAAAGCGGATCGCCTCTACCGCGTGGGTGAAGGGATTGAACTGGCAAATCCAGTACAGCCAGGGGCTGGCTTCGTTCATCCGCCACAGCGGATAAAGCGCCGATGACATGAAGAACATTGGGAAAATGACGAAATTCATCACTCCGGCAAAGTTCTCCAACTGCTTGATCCAGGTGGCAATCAGCAGACCCAATGCGCCGAGCATCAGACTGGTCAGCACCAGGGCCGGCAACACCGCCAGATAGCCCCACAACGGCGGCTCCACATCCACCAGCAACGCCAGCAGCAGAAACACATACACCTGACCGACCGACACCACCCCCATCGCCAGCAACTTCGTCACCAGCAAAAACGGCCGTGGCAGGGGGCTCATCAACAACACCCGCATACTGCCCAGTTCCCGGTCATACACCATGGAAAGGGCGCCCTGCATGCTGTTGAACAGGATGATCATCCCGCATAGCCCGGGGGCAATGTAAGTCTCGTAGGTAATGTAGGTCTGGTAGGGCGGAATAATGGAAATCCCCAGCACCGCCCGGAAGCCGGCGGCAAACACCACCAGCCACAACAGCGGCCGCACCAAGGCACTGGCAAAGCGGGTGCGCTGCTGCCAGAACCGCAGCCATTCCCGGGTCTGGATGCCGACAAAACAGTGCCAGTAATGCGCAGCTTTCATGGTTATCCGGCTCCGGTCAGGGTGTGGAAGGTTTCCGCCAGGTCGCGGGTGCCCTCGGCCTCGCAAATGGCCTGGCCGGAACCGTCGGCCAGTAGCTGCCCCTGATGCAGGATCAGCACCCGGTCCTCTTGACGAACTTCCTCGATCAGGTGTGTGGCCCACAAAACCGTCAGCCCGGCTTCATCACACAGCGTGCGGACGTGATCATTCAGCGCCCTGCGGCTGGCCACATCCAGGCCCACGGTGGGTTCGTCAAGCAGTAGAAGCGAAGGCTCATGGAGCAGGGCGCGGGCAATTTCCACTCGCCGGCGATGGCCGCCATTGAGTTTCCGTACCGGTTCGTTAGCCCGTTCCAACAATTCGAAGCGTGCCAGTTCCCGGTCGCCCCGTGTGCGGGCCTCCTTGCGGGAAAGGCCGTGAAGCGCGGCGTGGTAGAGCAGGTTCTGGCGCACGGTCAGGTCCAGATCCAGGGCATTCTGCTGGAATACCACGCCAATCTGTCGCATCGCCTCGGACGGTTGTTTCTTCAATGACTGACCCGCCAACAAAAGCTCCCCCTGCTGCAGCGCCAGCAGTCGGGTCAGCAGTCCGAACAGCGTTGACTTGCCGGCGCCGTTGGGGCCCAGCAAGGCATGAAAACGGCCAGAGGTCAGCATGAAGCTGACCTCCTTGAGTACAGGCTTGTCGCCATAGCGAAAGCTGATGTTTCTGGCTTCAATAGTCATGCTGGTGTTATGAAGAGGGATCAATGACCACACCCCAGGGGTAGCGGCCTACCTTGATGGATTTGATCACCTTCAGGTCCTCCACGTCGATGACCGACACATCGCCGGACACACCGTTAGTGGTATAGAGGTGTTTTTCGTCCTTGTCGAGATCCAGTTGCCAGACCCGGCTGCCCACCAGCAGATAATCCAGCACCTCGTAGGTTTGGGCATCCACCACCGCCACGTGGTTGGAGGGACCGAGAGCCACAAAGGCGTATTTGCCGTCGGACGTCAGTTCGATGCCGACAGGCTGGACACGATCCTGGTTGACGCCTGGCACCTTAAAGGACATTTCGTGGATCTGTTCCAGGTTATCGACATCGATGATGTGCACGGTGCCGCCAATTTCCGCAGAGGCCCAGGCGATCTTGCTGTCCTTGCTGAACTCCACATGGCGGGGCCGCTGGCCAACGACGATGTTCTTTTCAATCTCAAACGTATTGGTGTTGATCCAGTGCAGCATGCTGGTGGTTTCGGAGGTGTTGACCGCCCACTTGCCATCCGGACTCACGGCCATACCTTCTGGCTCGATACCCACATCAATCTGGGCGAGTACATCCTTGGTGTCCACGTCCACCACCGTCACAATGGCGTCGTCTTCGTTGGCGATGTACAGGTGCTTGTTGTTTGGATGGAGGGAAAACTGCTCCGGGTCTTCGCCAGAGGGTAGGGTATCGATAATCTTGCGGGTAGCCAGATCCAGCACCTGTACGGTGTCGTCGTCACTGGCGCAGATGTATAGCTTGGTATGGTCCTTGGAAAGCAGGATGCCCCGGGGACGTGCACCGACATTGATGGTTTCGATCACCTCCATGGAATTGGTGTCTATTACCGAGAGGGTGTCATCTTTCTCGTTCGACACATAAGCCAGGCTGGCCAGTGCCGGTGTCGACAGGCCGATCATGGCGGCCAGTGCTGTGTGTTTAAACAGAGATTTCAAAGTGGAACTCCTTCTTGTTTGAAGGGCGACAGCCTTAACCGTCAGCCGTTAATCCGACACTCGCTCTCCGGCTTGTCGAAGCCGAGTGTGTCCATTTCAGTCATGGGGTGCAGAAACCCCTCAAAGGGCGCCCGGGCTACCAGCCCCCTGGGATGAATCAGCGGAATCGGTTGCCTGAGCTGACCATTCCAATCACGGAAGGTAAGCTTGCGGCCCTTGAACGCGGCCAGTTGGAACTTGTTGCTGAACAGGAAGTTGCGAATCTCGCCAGGGTTGGCGTTACTGAGTGCGGTTACAGCTGTACCAATGGATCTAATGGCCGCCCAGGCGGCGTAGTCTTCACTGTTCATGTCCCGGCCGGCCAGATCTCGGAAGCGGTTCTGCAGCTGTGTCGCGCCCCAGCTTTCCACCACCCGGTGCCAAGTGACCGGTGACATGCCCTGGGTGCCGACGACCGGGCGTGGCAGCCAGGTGTTGAACGGTACGTATTCTCCGAAATCCCCCCGCACATCGGCCACCACCACGGCGTCGTAATCGGAGGCCTGGGTAAATAATGGCAGCTCCTTGGAGGCGGTGCGGCGCAGGTCGGCATCAAAGGTCCAGGGCTTGTCCTCGACGATCTTCAGGCCAAAGCGCTTGGCGGTGCGTCGGAAGGCGTTGGCCCAGCCTTTATCGGCCTCGGTGGGACCGGTAATCAGAAACACCTCGTCCCAGCGCCGCTGGTTCAGCCACTGACCGAGGGCATCGGTCAACATGGCGTAGCTCGGCATGGTGTGCAGAAGGTTGGGGTGGCATTGCCCTGTACGCAGGACATCATCTTTGGCACCAGCGTTGAAGACCAGGGTGTTGTCGCCGGCCTTGCCCATCATGGTTTGCAGGGTCTGGGTCGGCGCATTTACGACAAACAGCTCGGTGCCGTTCTTGCGCATGGTCTCGAAGGCGGCAACGGCGTCTTCTTCGGAATCAGCCACGTTGCTCTCAAGAGAATAGGTCTGGCCCAGGAACTTTCCGGTGGTGCTGTTATCCGCGATGGCCAGCTCGGCACCGCGCTGGCCGGCGTCATCCGGCTCGGGAATCACATTGGAAAGCACCGGGCCCTGATCCGGAACCCACTGCAGGTAGCCGATACGAACGTCCAGAGACTCGGCCTGGATGGGGGCTGCGCCAATCATGGTGATTAATACTGCGGCCGCTGTCCGGGAAAAAAGAGACATGGGATTCTCCGGTTTGTTGTTGTTATTCCAGCTTAGAGAAGGGGAAAAGCGCCGGAAATATTCAGAAAGTAGGAAAGTGGCGGTACTAAAGAACTATTCCTGTAAAGAATAGCGTCTTTAGCATGGGTAGACAGGCACCCTGACACTGAAGCGGACAACAATAATGACGGTATACCGGAAAATTTCCCTGTCGATGCTGGCGGTATTTATCGTCATATACATGCTGGGTGCGCTGCTATACACCCAACAGGCCCGGCACGATGTCCAGCGTGAACTGAATGGTGTTTCCGGACTGGCGCAAAGTCTGGGGGCCCCTGCAAATTTGCCGGCCTCGGTGGTGGAGCGTGTTCGCCACCTCCGTCCTGTAGGCGGTATAGAAATTGCCTCCGCTGATAAGGTGCCGGGCTGGTTCTCGACCATGATTGCGGGGCAAACCTCACTGCCTGAAGTGCATGGCTGGCAGGTTGATCCCTCGGATGAAGTCGAGGAGATCTGGGAAAGTTTCCTTCTGATTTCCGTCGCTTATGCGGTCGGCATGGCGTTGTGTTTCCTGGCGCTGTTTGTAATGATCCGGCGTGGCGTGCGCACACTCGCCAGTCTTTCCGGCGCCATGGCAGCGGTTTCCGAAGGCCATCTTGCCTCACGGTTGCCGCGACAGGGCGAACAGGAACTTGACTCGCTGGTTTGCCGGTTCAATGCCATGGTTGAGGCTCTGGAGTCGGAGCAGCAGACGGTCAGTCGCCTGTTGAATGAACTGCTGCAGTTGCAGGACCGGGAACGGGAACACATTGCCCGGGTCCTGCACGATGACCTCGGCCAATACCTCACCGGCATCCGGGCCCAGTCTCGCAGCCTGCTCTACGATCCGGAATTGAGCGGTCGGCAAAAACAGCAGGCCCTGGATCTGGCGGAACACTGCGAGACCATACAGAAACATTTCCGTCACCTGCTACAGGATCTGCACCCGCTGGTCATGGAGCAGCTGGGCCTGGGCAGTGCGATCCGGCATCTGACTGAGCAATGGCAACAGCTCAGCGGGCTGGACTGCCACTTGGCCATGGATGAACGCCTACCTGAATTCACCGGTGAGCAGCAGACTCACCTGTACCGCTTTCTTCAGGAAGCCCTGAATAACGTTTCCCGCCATGCCAACGCTTCTTGCGCCACCCTGGCGGTCGCCCGTAACGATAAAGAGCTGAGTATTGAAGTAAGTGATGATGGAGTCGGCAGTAATGCGTTGCCTGATAACGCCGGCCTCGGGATTCGATCCATGCGTGAGCGGGCACGATGTCTCGGTGGTGAGGTGCAGTTTTCGAGTCGCATGGGGCAGGGAACCCGTATCCGGCTTGCCGTGCCGGTTGTCCGGCTCTATCCAACACCCGGAGGTGCGCTGTGAAACTGATGATTGTGGACGATCACCAAGTGGTCCGGCAGGGGATTGCCAATCTCCTGCGCTCAATGCTGCCGGCAGTGGCCATCACCGAAATCGACAATGGCCAGGATGCAGTGGCCCGTTACGGGGAATTGCGCCCGGACGTAGTGCTGTTGGATATGGGGCTGCCCGATATTTCAGGGCTGGAAGTGGGGCGTCGGCTCCGCCAGCGCTGGCGTGGTGCAGCCATCCTGTTCTTCACCATGCATGATGAACTGCCGATGGTGCGCCAGGCCCTGGACGTTGGCGGCCTGGGGTTTGTATCCAAGAGCTGTGCCCCTGAGGAGCTGGCGGAAGCGGTGAAGCGGGTGGCCTCGGGCCAGCCTTATATCGAACATCCAATTGCAACCCGACTGGCGATGAATCAGGAGCGGCCAATAGATTTCCGGTTAAAGGAAATGACCCAGCGGGAAATGGAAGTGCTGCTGATGTATGCCCGGGGTGAGAGCGTTGCGGGGATCGCTGAGCGGTTGTGCGTCAGCAGTAAAACGGTATCCAATCACCTGGCCGGTCTCAAAAGCAAGCTGCAGGTGTCTTCGTCTGTTGAACTGATTCACCTGGCGGTGGATGCGGGTCTGATTCGCTATGGCCAGCTTGAGGGGGCAAGGCGGGTCTGAGCCCGCCCCGGATCACCAGTCGAATGGACAGGCGGTGCAGCCCTCCATGTAGGTTCCCTCGAAGGTGGCGTAATGAATGCGGGTGTCGGTGAGGTCCGCGTTGGCGAGATTGGCCAGGCCCATTTTCGCTTCCTGCAGGTTGGCCCCTTTCATGTTGGCGCCTCTCAGGTTCGCCTTCGGCAGCCATGAGATCTCGAAGCTGCTGTAGGGCATATTGGTGTTCGCCAGGATTGCCCCGGAGAACCGGGAAAAGTCGAAATTGGCACCGGTCAGGTCAGCTCCGGTGAAGTCCGCACCCTGGGCAAACAGGTATTCCCCCTGCATTCCCTGCAGCCTGGCGTTTCTGAGTGTGGCGCCCCGCATACTGGCACGGTATACCTGAAGCCGATAGCCGGTGACATGGTCCAGATTGGCGCCATCGAGGTTGGCCCCTCTCAGGCTGGTATGGCTGAGGTTGGCGCCGGAGAGATTGGCTCCCCGGAAGTTGGCGGAGCGGAGATCCATATTGGATAAATCTGCGTCTTGCAGGTTAGCTCCAGCACAGTTCGCTGCCCGCTCCAGGGTGCAGCCGTTGATAACCGGTGCCTGATCCAGGTCGGCCATGTAATCTCCGGCCAGTGCCGGTGTGATGAACAACACAAGTGATGCGGTAACGACAGGTTTCATGATTTGACTCCCGAGTCGAAGGCGAAAAAGGGGCCTGGCAAAACACCAGGCCCAGGCCGGAGGACAGTTAGCGGGAGGCTTGTGCCCAGGAAGGCATCTTGAAGACCCAGAACGATCCGCCCTGTGAAATGGGTTTGGTCAGCTCCGCCATGTCGCCGCCCCACAGGGGCACCGCGCCACCGTAGCCGGAGGCAACACCGATGTACTGCTCGCCATCCATTTCCCAGGTGATCGGAGACGAGATGATTCCCGAGCCGGTCTGGAACTTCCAGAGTTCTTCACCGGTTTGGGCGTCGAATGCCTTGAGGAAACCGTCACCGGTGCCGGTAAAGACCAGTCCACCCTTGGTGGTGAGAACGCCGGCCCACAGCGGCATATTCTCCTTGTGTTCCCATTCAACCTCACCAGTTACGGGATTCATGGCTCGCAGGATACCCACGTGGTCGTCAAACATACGCTTGATCCGGAAACCCTGGCCAAGATAGGCAGCGCCCTTCTTGTAGGTGACTTCCTCAGTCCAGTAGTCCTCTTTCCAGTGGTTGGCTGGCACGTAGAAAAGACCGGTGTCCTGACTGTAGGCCATGGGGTTCCAGTTTTTGCCGCCAAGGAATGGTGGAGAAACCTCGATGGACTCGCCACGGGTCTCACCTTTGGCAACGGGTGGCGGACGCTGACCTTTCACTTCGATCGGGCGGCCATCCTTGCCAATCCCCTTAGCCCAGGTGATGTTGTCCACAAACGGGAAGCCTTTCTTGAATTCACCGTTCTCACGGTCAACCACATAGAAGAAACCGTTGCGGTCGGCGTGGGCTGTCGCCTTCACGGTCTCACCGTTGTCGTCGTATTCAAACAGCACCAGCTCGTTATTACCGGAGAAGTCCCAGGCGTCATTGGGTGTGTGCTGGTAGAACCACTTCACCTCACCTGTGGTCGGATCAACGCCCACTTGGCCAGAGGTGTACAGGTTGTCGTAGTCTGCCGGATTGCCACCCGGGGATGTGCGCTTCCAGGTGTTCCAGGGCGCCGGGTTACCCGCGCCAATGATGATGGTGTTGGTTTCAGCGTCAAAGCTGGCACTTTGCCAGGGAGCACCGCCGCCGTGACTCCAGGCTTCCACCTTGCCGGTTTCGGTGTTGGGGTCATCAGGCCAGCTCGGCGCTCGGGGGTCGCCAGTGGGCGTGCTCTTTTTACCGTTAAGGCGACCGTAGTGTCCTTCAACAAACGGTCGCATCCAGATTTCTTCGCCGGTATCGGGATCGCGGGCAAACAGCTTGCCGACCACTCCGAACTCATCGCCAGAGGAACCATGAATCAAAAGCACCTTGCCCGTTTTCTGATCTTTCACCAGAACGGGCGCGCCAGTCATGGTATACCCGGCTTCGTGATCGGCGAACTTTTCCCGCCAGGCAACCTTACCAGTGTCCTTGTTCAGGGCAACGATGCCGGCATCCAGTGTGCCAAAGAAGACTTTGTCGCCGAAGATGGCAGCTCCCCGGTTGACCACGTCGCAGCAGGGGCGAATGCCCTCTGGAAGTCGGTGATTGTATTCCCAGATTTTCTCCCCGGTCTTGGCATCCAGTGCATAGAGTCGGGAGTAAGATCCGGTGATGTAGACGACACCATCGTGGACCAGGGCCTGTGATTCCTGCCCACGTTGTTTTTCATCGCCAAACGAAAAAGACCAGGCTGGTACCAGGCGTTCGACGTTGTCACGATTGATGGTGGTCATCGGACTATAACGCTGTGCTTTCGGCCCGATGCCATAGCCCAGCACGTCTGCGGTGGTTTCTGCATCATTCGCAATGTCTTGCCAGGTTACGTCCTTGGCGTGACCGTAGGTTGCCATGCCGGCGGTTG
Source organism: Marinobacter sp. (assembly GCA_022014155.1). GTDB lineage: Bacteria > Pseudomonadota > Gammaproteobacteria > Pseudomonadales > Oleiphilaceae > Marinobacter. Next base: position 12,084 of record JAKLLS010000078.1, read on the forward strand.
AGCCCAGTACAAGTGCTAGCCCAATGCCTCTTAGTAGTGGGTGTTTGCGTGTGGTGACGTTCATAACGTTTCCCCTTGGTTGTTGTTTTGGCCAACGTCTTGCTGGTGGCGTCGACGCTCAGAGTATTAGCCGTGTACCTCGACGGGGGCGACGGAAAAACTCATTCGGGAATCGGGAAAATGTCGATAAAAACCGGGAAAAGTTCCCGATTGTCCTGTTTGTGTCTGAAAAGTGGAAAGTTATTGAATGTTGCGTGTCATTCTCGTGCTTTGGCCTTCGCTCTCACCACCTACTACCAAGGAACTAAGCCAAATCCCCCAAAGTGGCATTCGGATTCGGGGTCGGGATTCCTAGACTGGTAGTCAGCAAGTTGGCACCTGATAACACCAATAGCCAACGCACGGGGAATCAAAACAAGAGGTAGCAACAATGGCAACTTCCTTTTCACTCAACGCACTCCTGGCAGCCACTCTGATGGGGGTTGCCAGCCTGGTCATGGCCCATGGCAATGTGACGCCTCAGGAGGTGGATACTGGTAATCTGCCCGAGCTGGGGGATGAAGTTCGGACGGAAAATCCCTTCCGCGAAGGCAATGAGCATGCCGAATACAATGCTCAGGCCGTAGAGGTGGGAGAGAGCGCCTACGCCGGTAACTGTGCCGGATGTCATGGTATCCGTGCCATGTCTGGCGGGTTGACCCCGGACCTTCGGGAATTAACCGAGTGGGATGACGAGTACTACGTGACCCGCGTGCTTAATGGCACCGATCGTGGCATGCCATCCTGGAAGAAGACGCTGGACCAGAACGCCATATGGGCCATACGGACCTATGTGGAGTCCCTGCCCAAGCCGGAATAATGGTCGCGCCTGTTCCGTATTGAAGCCTGTTTCCGGGCCGGCCTCGTGCCGGCCTGATGTCGTTGGGGGAAAACAATGAAAATACTGTCTCGTATTCTCGCATTGTTGCTGCTTTGCCAGCTGGGGGTTGCCCAGGAAGTGGATGACGGTGACCCGTTACTGAACCGACCGGCGGACCGGACCTACGACATTATTCTGGAGTCCGGTTATCTCAAGGTCGGGGTCTATGAAAACTTCCCGCCCTATTCGTACCAGGTGGACGGCGAGCCCCGGGGCATCGACGTCGAGATTGGCAAGCGGATTGCCGAGGCAATGGGCGTGGAGTTCAGGGTGCACTGGATTGTCCCCGATGAAAATCTGGGCGATGACCTGCGGAATAATGTCTGGAAAGGGCACTACCTGGCCAAGCGTCGATTGGCCGATGTAATGATGCGGGTGCCCTACGACAAGAAGTACGCCTACATGCAGGACTCCACGGGAGAATATATCAATGAGCAGGTGGTGTTGTTCGGGCCCTACCAGCAGGAGACCTGGCAGATTGCCTTCAATCCGGAAAAACTGAATGCCGTCGATACCGTGGCGGTGTTCCAGTATCACCCCATTGGCGTGGAAATCGATACCCTGCCGGATTTTTACCTGAGCTCGGGGCTGCAGGGACGGTTGCGGGATCAGGTTCGGCACTACACCAACGTTCGCGAAGCCTTTGAAGCGATGCGAAACGGGGAGGTAAGCGCTGTTATGGGCATGCGTGCAGAGATTGATCATGAGATGAGTCGGTCGGAGAACCGCGCTTTTCAGCTCGCCGGCAATGGCTTCCCCGCGATTGGCAAACAGGTCTGGGATGTGGGCATGGCCATCAAACATACCCATCGGCAATTGGGCTATGCCCTGGAAGCGATCATCGGTGATCTGGTCAAGTCCGGTGACCTGCAGTCCCTGTTTGCCCAACTGGATCTTCGCTACAGCGTACCCCAGTACTATCGGGAGTTTCTCAGTGAGGAGGCGCTGGCAAAAGCTGCAGGCGAACTTTGATGTTCCTCCCGGCTTCAGTTGATTACAGGTGAAACAAAGCCCGCGAAGTCCTCGCGGGCTTTGTTTTTTGGGAAGTAGTAGTACCAAGTGATGAGAAAACCTGTTCCGGGGGGTAATTGTTGGTTTTTCCCTCAAGGCGAAGAATCACTCCAGAGGCGGGAAAAATTCCCGGTTCGCCCTGAAACGGAAAACAGAGAACCGAAAACAAGAGACTTGGAGAGCGCAACCATGAGAACGAACAAGTTCGGGATTCGCATTGCTACCAGTGCCCTGGCGCTGGCGGTGTCGTACGGCGCCCATGCGGTGACCGACAAAGACATCATGAATGACCATAAGACCCCTGAGGACGTCGTCAGTTACGGCATGGGAACCCAGGGGCAGCGTTACAGCATTCTGGAAGACCTTAACACCAGCAACGTTCAGCATCTGCAGCCAGCCTGGGCGTTCTCTTTCGGCAGCGAGAAAATGCGCGGCCAGGAATCCCAGCCGCTGATCAAGGACGGGGTGATGTATGTCACGGCGTCCTATTCCCGTGTTTACGCCATCGATGCGCGTACCGGCGAGGAAATCTGGCAGTACGACGCCCGTCTGCCGGATGGCATCATGCCCTGCTGTGACGTGGTGAACCGGGGCGTTGCCTTGTACGACGACAAGGTGATCTTCGGTACCCTCGACGCCAAACTGGTTGCCCTGAACAAGGACACTGGCAAGCCGATGTGGATCAAGAAGGTGGCCGATTACCAGGCGGGCTACGCGATCACTGCGGCACCGATTGTGGTCAAGGGTAAGGTGATTACCGGTGTGTCCGGCGGTGAATTCGGTATCGTTGGCAAGGTCGAAGCCTACGACGCCAACACCGGTGACCTGGTTTGGACCCGTCCCACCGTTGAAGGCCACATGGGTTACGTGTACAAGGACGGCAAGAAAATCGAAAACGGTATTTCCGGTGGCAAGGCCGGTGTCACCTGGCCTGGCGATATGTGGAAAAATGGCGGCGCAGCGACCTGGCTGGGAGGCACTTACGATCCGGACACCGATTCGTTGTTCTTCGGTACCGGTAACCCCGCGCCATGGAACTCGCACCTGCGCCCGGGCGACAACCTGTTTTCTTCCTCACGTCTGGCTATCGACCCGGACGACGGCAGCATCAAGTGGCACTTCCAGACCACGCCCCACGACGGCTGGGACTATGATGGTGTCAACGAACTGATCTCCTTCGATTACAAGGAAAAGGGCAAAACCATCAAGGCAGCTGCTACGGCAGACCGTAACGGTTTCTTCTATGTCCTGAACCGTGAAAACGGTGACTTTATTCGCGGCTTCCCGTTCGTGGACAAGATCACCTGGGCCGAGGGCCTGGATCCCAAGACCGGTCGTCCCATCTACACCAAGGGCGGACGCCCGGGTGACCCTGCGGCAATGGAGGGAAGCAAGGGGGAAATGGTCGTAGCCCAGCCGGCGTTCCTTGGCGGCAAGAACTGGATGCCCATGGCTTACAGTCAGGATACCGAGCTGTTCTACGTGCCTTCCAATGAATGGTCCATGGATATCTGGAACGAGCCGGTGTCCTACAAGAAAGGCGCAGCGTTCCTGGGCGCCGGCTTCACCATCAAGCCGGCCAACGACGACTACATCGGCGTACTGCGTGCGATGGATCCGAAAACCGGTAAGGAAGTCTGGCGCTACGAGAACACCGCGCCGCTGTGGGGTGGTGTGATGACTACCGCTGGCAACCTGGTGTTCACCGGAACGCCTGAGGGTTACCTGAAGGCGTTTGATGCCAAGACCGGCGAAGAGCTCTATCGCTTCAATACTGGTTCCGGTGTGGTCGGTACGCCGGTGACCTGGACCATGGACGGCGAGCAGTACGTCGCCGTGGCATCCGGCTGGGGTGGTGCGGTGCCACTCTGGGGTGGTGAAGTGGCCAAGGTGGTCAAGAACTTTAACCAGGGCGGTACGGTCTGGACGTTCAAACTGCCGAAGGATCGGGTTGCCAGTAATTAATTATTATCTGACAACCACATGTTGTTGGTTGAAAAAAGGGTTGCCTTCGGGCAGCCCTCTTTTTTTGTGAGTCAGGTATGGCGCGTAGCGCCTGTATTTACATTACAGCCTGCTTCTCAATCCGGTTAGACCACCACACCAGCGTAAGAGCAGGCGCGATCAGCACCGCGCTGATCATCGTCAACTCCAGGTTGGTGAAGGGTATCGGATTACCCCCGGGAATCGCCAACAGCATCCCGCCGGCAATCAACGCCAGGCGTATGGGCCACTGAAGCACCCGGTAAAGTGACAGGTTGCCAACGCCCAACAGGTAACCCTGCATGCCACCTGCAATCAACGCGACACCAACAATGGCCTGGGACAGCACCACCAGAATCTCCTCCCAGGAACCCTGGAGAATCAGCGCCGGGTTCAACACGAACAGGAACGGAATAAAGTAAATCACGCTGCCCAGCTTCATGGCCTGGAACCCGGTCTCCATTGCCCGCGCACCCGCCACCGAAGCAGCGGCAAAGGCGCCCAGGGCCACCGGTGGGGTGATGAAGCTCAGCATGCCCCAGTACAGGATGAACAAGTGGACTGCCAGTGGGTCCATACCACCGCCGTTAATCAATGCCGGAGCCAGGGCCACTGCCAGGAAGATATAGGCCGCTGTGACGGTCATTCCTATGCCCAGTATGAAGCTGGTCGCCGCCCCCATGAGCAGCAGCACCAGGGTATTGCCACCAGCCAGGAAAATCAGGTCGTTGGCGATGGTTCCCGACATACCGGTTACCGACAGCGCCCCCACCAGCAAACCGACGCCGGTCAGAATCGCGATGAGCTCTGCAAACAGCTTGCCGGCACTGGAGAAGAAGCCTTTCACTTCCGTCCAGCCCCAGCGCTGGTATGGAAGCACCTGATTGATTACAAGCAGCAAGGCGGTGGCGTAGAAAGGCGCAGTCGCCTCTCGCCGCAGGAAGAACAGCAGCCAGATCAGCAGCACGAAGACGAAGATGAAGTACCAGCCTTCTTTCAGAGTCTGGCGCAGGGAAGGCAACTCGTCCGCTGGCAAGCCTTTGAGGTCGTGGCGCGCGGCGTAGGCGTCAATCTGGATAAACAGTCCCATGAAGTAAAGGAATGAAGGAACCACCGCCGCCAGCGCAATTGTACCGTAAGGAATGTTGAGGAAGCTGGCCATGATAAACGCTGTTGCCCCCATAACCGGCGGCATCAGCACACCACCGGTAGAAGCACAGGCTTCGACACCGGCTGCGTAGGAACGCCCGAAACCTACCCGTCGCATGGCGGGGATGGACAGCACGCCGGTGGTGAGCACGTTGGTGATCACACTGCCGCTCATGGAGCCCATCAGACCGCTGGAGAAGA
>JAKLLS010000221.1:0-1940 GCA_022014155.1 Marinobacter sp.
ATCTTCAGGATCCACAATCGCTTCATACTCTTCCAGCCTGAGCTGTTCTTCGCGGGCGGTGGACAGTTTGTCTTCAATGCCCTTGATCAGTTCGCTGGCAATCGTCTGCCGCCGAAGACGTTCCAGCCTTTGTTTCAAGAGGCCGGCATAATCACCTGTCAGATTGAGTCCAGCTGTCTCCAGCCTTAGTTCAAAGCTTTCGTACTCGTCTTTCAGGCGATTGAGGATGGATTCAGCGTAGTCCAGGCGCTCGATACTGGATTCGACACCCGTCAGGCGCTGGTTCAGGGATGCCCTAAGGGCCTGTATTTGCTGCCGGATGTCCGCATTCATGGACTTCTGAAGCTCAATTTCGGGTGGCTTCTCCGTTTCGGCTTTGATCTCCGGCTGTACAGCTGGTACCGAGGCTTTTGCGTCGGACTCTGTCTCGGTCTCATCCTGGCCGTAGGTTGGCATAGCCATTGAACAGAGCAGAACCATGAGGATTGCCCACCGCTGCAACAAAGTTGTATGGGATGATCTGCGATAGCCTCTCATGGATGATTTATCCCTGCTCTGGTCATTGATGTTTTATTTTTTGCCGGAGTCACGTGAGTTTACCTCATATCGAAAGCGCTGCGAGGCTCACCGCAACCAGTTACGGAGTTTGATGGCAAGCAGTTCCGCATCGGACAGGGATGCCCGTTCCCGCAGTAACTCCGAGAGTACATCGGGACGGTCGGTGATGATGTTATCGACACCCATATCCACGAACTTCGACATGGTCACCGGGTGGTTCACTGTCCACACATGAAGTTCATTGTCGTCCCGATGGGCCCGGGCCACTGCAGCGGGGGTTGCGCGGTTCATTCGCAACCCCAGGATGTCGTAATTGTCTTCCCACAGCGGGCCAACCACAAACTGGGCCAGCAGGGCTGTTTTCAGCCTTGGCTCCAATTGCTTTACCTCCTGCAACGTGGTCCAGTCAGCGGCGGCAATGACGGTGCCTTCCACGAGGTTCTTGCGCTGCAACAGGTCCACAACTGCCGGTGTCAGGTTTGGCGTGTTGCGATCCGGCTTCAGGTCCACAAACAGGCCCGCTCTTCCGCGCACCGTTTCAACGGCCTGGGAGAGGGTGACAATCCTCTCACCCGCGAAGTCCGTGTTGAACCAGCTACCGGCATCCCGATTGCGGATGTCCTCGTAGGTGACTTCGCTGATTCGTTCTTTCAGGCCGAAAATGCGGCTCATATCGGAATCGTGCCAGAGCACCGGTACTCCGTCTGCGGTAATCTGTACGTCGACCTCAATATAGTCGGCGCCGTCCCTGATCGCCTGTTCAATGGCGCTCAGCGTGTTTTCCGGAGCTTTAAAGGCGCTGCCACGATGGGCGGTGATGGTCACTTGTTCGCGTTGGTCCAGGGTATCCACCACAAACCAGGCCTGTCCGAGCGCCAGAATGACCACCAGGGCTTCCGCAATCCATGCTTTGGGGCCGGCATTACCTGGCGGCGGGTAGCGAAGAGAAGGCTCCGGCATGCCCGCGTTTCTGCCGGTTGCCCGGTAATAAAGGCTGACGATGAAGGCGCCGTAAGCGGCGGTGCCAAAGAATGTGACGGCGATACCGATAAGGATGTAGCCGGCAATGAACAGGAAGATGGCCGGAACCAGTATGGCCGTCCGGTCAGGCAGGATGGTCAGCAATAAGGAGGCGATCTGGTCGAACGCAAGGGTAACCAGGATTGGCAAAAGAATCACTGCAGTCAATCCGGAGGCCAGCACGCCGGTGGCGTGTCCTTTGTGGCCGCGTGTCAGCCGTGTGCTTTCTCGCAAGGCCTCCACGGGGTGCTGACTTCGTAGCATCAGGCAGGGCACGGCCAGTATCCATCGCAGGTACAGGGCGCCATTACAGGAGATCAGCCCGATCATGGATACGGTGGCGCAGGCCGCAAACCACCATA
>JAKLLS010000221.1:2040-4151 GCA_022014155.1 Marinobacter sp.
GCACGCCGACGAGTATGCAGAATATTCAGTGTGCTGGTGATCAATGTCTTCATGGGTCACAGACGATCAGGACTCTGAATGTGTCGTTGGTTAGCGCTGTTCCTCCACCCGGTTTGGCGCGGCCGCATCCTCGAACAGCGCCAGCCGCTCTTCCAGCGACAGGAATGGCGGCTTGTCAGACTCCTGGAAGGTGCCGAACACACGCTTTGGATTGAAAGACCAGGAGGTGCAGCGGGTGAGCATCTCTGTACAGGCCAGCAGCTGTCCGCTTTCGCGTAGGAAGTATTTGAGCCCGGTGTAGGTGTCGGCCAGCAGGATGTCCCTCCGCTTGCGATCATTGGTGACCAACAAGCTGCGGCCAATCATTCCGCCGGCCTGGTTACCATGCCCGGTCGCATCCAGTATGGTCATGGGAATGTCCAGTTGCGCGGTAATAACGTTCCGATGTGCATATTGGGACAAATCACTCTGCTCGGGCGGGCGGAGAGCCAATACGCCAAGGTTGCTGTTCAGTGGCAGGGTTTCGTGGTCGGAGCGCACAAAACCACCGGATTCATCGGACGTAAGGATGATCAGGGTGTTGTCCAGTGTGCCAGCGGTCTCCAGTTGTTCCAGAAAGTTTCCAAGGGACTTCTCCATCACTCTCATGGCGTTTTGACGGGCCTGCTGCGGCTGAACCATGGTCGTTTCGGTGGAATCCCCGTTAATTTCAGCCTCGTCAGTGGCGATTTCCTGCTCGGCTTCCTCGCCGATATTGAAAGGGTGGTGTGTGCCGACATTGAGCAGGGTGACAAACCAGGGCGAGGTATTCTGATCCAGCTCCTGCAGGCGCGTGGCGACATCGTTGAAGTATATGGGGTCCGGGGGGCCCCAACCGTCGATGTCCTCTTTATTGCTCAGGTGTTCAGCACCGGTCACATCCATAAAGCCAGCCCTGGGCATGAACTTGTCTTTCTTCATGTAGGTAATCGGTGCTGCCTGCCAATAGGCGGTGTAGTAGCCGTTATCCTTGAGTTTGCTCGGCAGGCAGTCCGGATTGGTACGCTCTTCCACCACATCCAGCATCTTGTTCGAGGGGCGGCGGAAGTCCGGATAACGCCCACAGATGATGGCGAAAGTTCCGCGGTCCGTCTGACGTTCCATGCTGAGCGTGTTTCGATAAAGCCTGAACCCCCGATCGCCGAGGATGCTCTCCAGATGTTCCAGCGTGACCGCGGGCTCCAGACCGTGGTAGCTGCTGATGCTGGGTAAATACCCGCCTGACAGCCCCTCAATCATGATCAGCAATACGTTGGGAGGGTTGTTGTTGGGGCGGGAGGTGATCTGCTGGTGGAAGAAATTGGTTCGGGCTTCCAGGCTCTTATCTGTGTCCACGGCCTCATCGCTGATCACGGTGCCAACGGGATTGACGATTGCTCCGGGGATTTGGGCAAAGGCACTGGCCACAATATTGTTGGCGGGTGTTGTCAGACTTGGGAACGACAGACCATAAACCAACACCACGGCAACAGCGGACGTGGTGAGGGCGGTCAAAGCCCTTGGTGGTTGAGGTATCAGTGCCCGGTGGGTGCGGTGGAGTATCCAGGCAAAGCCAATGTAGGCGGGCAGCAGGATCAGGTAAACATTCATCAGGCTGCCACTGATAAACGTCGGGTCCATTCCCTTGCCAGCGAAAGCTAGCTGAAACAGGGTGCCATGGGCCATCAGATGCATGCCTGCGACGTAGGCGGCAACGCCAAGCAGCACTACGAGAACGGCACGGAAGGGGCCGCTGGTGATGGTTAACAGTACTGCGAGGATAAAAGCGCCGGCCAGGTCGCCACCAAAGGTGCCGAGCGGGCTTGGCCATACCCCGCTTTGCAGAATATGGCCAGCACGAACCAGTAGTAACCAGCCAAAGGCCAGCAATACGGTTAACAGAAAACGACGATCGGTCAGCACGACTGACAATCTCATCGGGGCTGGTGTCCTGTGTAAAGTGTCTACATACAGTATGCGTCAGCGGGCAGTGGGTTCAACTCGTGACTCGGCCAGATCCGTGTCTGTGTCGGAGAATTAATCTTGGGGAAAGGGTGTTCGATGGTTAAATGTGCGTTTTGGCACCAAGGTTG
>JAKLLS010000079.1 GCA_022014155.1 Marinobacter sp.
ACTTGCAAACGCGAGGTCAGCTGGCTCTGGATGATGGTGCTGTAAGAGTGTTGTGTCTGGGTGGTCGCAGTCTGTTGCCGGTTGGCATCAAGAGTGTGTCCGGTCAGTTCCGTCGCGGTGAAATGGTTTCCTGTGTGGATCAGAATGGAAAAGAGGTTGCCCGTGGGCTGGTCAACTATGATGCGGACGAGGCGAGGGCTATTGCCGGTCGTTCCAGTGGCAGGATTGCAGAAGTGCTTGGCTATATCTCGGACGAAGAGATGATACACCGGGATAACATGGTGATTGTCTAGTGGTTCTCTGGCAGGCACAAAAAAACCGGCTTGAAAGCCGGTTTTTTTAGCTCTGAAGGAAAGTCGCTTACGCGCTCTTCAGGGCCTTGATCTTGGCGCTCAGGCGGCTCTTATGGCGAGCAACCTTGTTCTTGGCGAAGATGCCCTTGTTGACCATGCTGTCCATGATCGGCTGAAACTGCTGGAAGGCAGTCTGAGCTTCTTCGTAATTGCCGGCTTCAATCTTGGATTGAACCTTTTTCATGTAAGTACGAGCCATGGAACGCAGGCTGGCATTGTGCTTGCGGTTCTTCTCGTTCTGACGAGCGCGCTTCTTGGCTTGCGGGGAATTTGCCACCGTATAACTCCTGAAAATCTGTAATTGATTCGAAAAATTCGCGGGCGCGCCAAAACCAGCGCGTCGAAATAAATGACGCGGAACTATGCCGCTGATGGGTTTAAATGTCAAGGCTTAAACCCATTTCATCCCGTGGCACAGAAGGGCTGTGCTAAACTCGCCGCCAGCCAGTTTCACGAGCCATTTCAGACATCAGGACCCGCATGTCATCCCAAGCTGAAGATACGCCACAGAAAAAAGAGCCACCGAAAGCACCGGGCCTGCTCCGCTCGTCAGGATTGGTTGGGGTGATGACGATGCTCTCCCGGGTGCTGGGGCTTGTGCGAGACATGGTGATTGCCCGTTATTTTGGGGCCGGGGCCAGTGCTGACGCCTTCTTTGTCGCCTTCAAAATTCCCAATTTCCTTCGCCGGTTGTTCGCGGAGGGGGCTTTTTCCCAGGCCTTTGTGCCGGTGCTGTCGTCCTATCGTGAAAAGGAGGACATTGCCGAGGTGCGCCGGTTGGTGAATGCGGTTGCTGGCTCCCTCGGGCTGGTGCTGCTCGGGGTGACCCTTGTTGCGATGTTGGGGGCGCCGTTATTGACGGCGCTGTTTGCGCCGGGCTTTCTGGATGATGATTACAAGTTTGGTCTGGCCAGCGACATGCTGCGGATTACTTTTCCGTATTTGTTGCTGATCTCGCTTACCGCCTTCGCTGGCGGCATTCTCAATAGCTATGATCGGTTTGCGATACCGGCCTTTACGCCGGTGTTGTTGAACCTGGCGATGATCGGTGCCGCCATATTCCTCGCGCCGCTGATGGAAACGCCGATCATGGCTCTGGCCTGGGGGGTGTTTATTGCCGGGGCGCTGCAGTTGTTCTTCCAGTTGCCGTTTCTGATGCGTCTTGGGTTGTTGCCCCGGCCCAGGGTGGATTATCGCCATGAAGGCGTAAACCGGATTCTGAGACTGATGGCGCCGGCGCTGTTTGGTGTCTCGGTCAGTCAGATCAATCTGCTGTTGGATACGGTGCTGGCCTCTTTCCTGCAGACCGGCAGTGTCTCCTGGCTGTATTACTCCGATCGCTTATCCGAGTTGCCCCTGGGGGTGTTCGGCATCGCCATTGCCACCGTGATTCTGCCCAGTCTGTCCCGCAAGCACGCGGCGGCATCCGCAGGCCAGTTTGCCGCCACGCTGGATTGGGCCGTGCGTGCGGTTCTGCTGATTGGCCTGCCGGCTGCGCTGGCGCTGGCGCTGCTCGCCGAACCGTTGATTGCGACACTGTTCCATTATGGCGAGGTGACGGATCGCGATGTGACGATGTCAGCGCAAAGCCTGCGAGCCTACTCCGCCGGGTTGCTGGCCTTTATGCTGATCAAGGTGCTGGCACCCGGCTTCTTTGCGCGCCAGGACACCAAAACACCGGTCAAGATCGGTGTGATCGCCATGGTTGCCAACATGGTGCTTAACCTCGCGCTCGTCTTTCCGCTCGCCCACGCCGGGCTTGCATTGGCCACCTCGTTGTCCGCCTGGCTGAACGGCTTTCTGTTGTGGCGGGGGTTGCGGAAGGAGGGTGCCTGGAAAAGCCAGCCGGGCTGGCCCCGATTCCTGGCCCAGCTTGCGTTTGCCAACGCCGCGCTTGCGGGTGTTATTGTCTGGTTGCAGGCCCCCGTGGGCGAATGGCTTGCGGCTGATGGGCTGCACAAGGCGGCGGACATGGGGGTTCTGGTGGCTGCCGGGGTGGCGGTTTACTTTGTTGCGCTGGCCGTTGCCGGCGTCCGGGTAAGACATTTCCGCCACAGGTAGGTTATAATCGCGCGTTTTCTCACCAGCGGATTGCCGTCGGCCATCCGTTGAATGCACAGCTGGCAATTGAAGGTTCGCATTACATGCGTCTGATCCGGGGCCTGACCAACCTGAAAGCGCTCTCCCGGCAAGAGGGATCACCTCTGGCCGATGGTTGTGTTGCCACCATTGGCAACTTCGACGGTGTTCATCTTGGTCATCAAACTATTCTGGACCAGGTCAAGGAGAAGGCCCGCGTCCTTGGGGTGCCGTCGGTGGTGATGATCTTTGAGCCTCAGCCTCGTGAATTTTTCCAGGGCAGTGAAGCACCACCCCGCTTGATGGCGTTTCGTCAGAAGTTCGAGGCTCTGCTGGCTGAGGGCATCGATATTGTGTTGTGCCTGCATTTTGATGAGAAATTCCGTAGCTACTCCGGCATGGGATTTATTGAGGACGTCCTGATCGACGGTCTGGCGGTCCGGCATCTGGTGGTTGGTGATGATTTCCGCTTTGGCTGTGACCGCGCCGGGGATTTTGCCCTGCTGGAGCAGGTCGGCGCGCAGCGGGGCTTCAGCGTTGAGAATACCCGAACCGTGACCGTTGGCGGCAAGAGAGTGAGTAGTACCCGGGTACGAAACCTGTTGAATGTGGATGGACTGGAGCAGGCGGAACAACTGCTTGGGCATCCGTACCGGATACGGGGGCGAATAGTCTACGGTCGCCAACTCGGCCGTGAGCTGGGCGCACCGACAGCGAACATCCTGTTGCGTAGAATGCCTGCGCTTCAGGGGGTGTATGTTGTCAGTGCGACTCTGGAAGACGGCTCCATGCACGATGGTGTGGCCAATATCGGCCTCAGGCCGACTGTGGATGGCAAGCAGCCATCACTGGAAGTGCACCTGTTTGACTTTGCTGGCACACTTTATGGGCAGCATATTGAAGTGGTGTTTCGTCACGGTGTGCGGGAAGAGATCAAGTTCTCCTCCGTAGACGAGCTGAAAGCGCAAATAGCCCGTGATTTTGACAGCGCACGGGTGTGGATTGCCGACAATGGTTCCGCCGCTGGTGACCGCTGAGGTCGACCGGCGTGATCTGGCCTCTATTTTACTGATGACAACTGACCGAAAGAGTACGCACACATACCATGAGCGACTACAAGCACACTCTGAATCTGCCTGAAACCGCCTTTCCCATGCGCGGTAACCTGGCCAAGCGAGAGCCCGACATGCTCAAACGCTGGCAGGACCTGGACGTATACGGCAACCTGCGCAAGCAGCGTGAAGGGCAGGACAAGTTCATCCTCCATGATGGCCCTCCATACGCCAACGGCAGCATTCACATCGGTCACGCAGTCAACAAGATTCTCAAGGACATGATCGTCAAGTCCCGCGGCTTCATGGGGTACGACGCCCCGTACGTGCCGGGCTGGGACTGCCACGGTCTGCCGATCGAGCACAAGGTCGAGCAGGAAATCGGCAAAGCGGGTGTGAAGGTGGACTATAAAACCTTCCGTCAGGCCTGCCGCGACTACGCCACCAAGCAGATCGCCGGGCAGAAAGCCGACTTTATCCGTTTGGGCGTGATGGGGGAGTGGGACAAGCCCTACCTCACCATGGACCCGAAAGTGGAAGCGGGCATTGTTCGCGCGCTCGGCAAGATCGTTGCCAAGGGTCATCTGGTTCGTGGTTACAAGCCGGTTTACTGGAGTGTGGTAGGTCAGTCCGCACTGGCAGAAGCCGAGGTGGAGTATCAGGACAAGACTTCTACCCAGATCGATGTGCGCTTCACGGCTGTGGATCAGGCCAAGGCACTGTCATTGTTTGGCACCGACAAAGGGGAAGGGGATGTGTCCGTGGTGATCTGGACCACCACGCCCTGGACTATTCCCGCCAACCAGGCGGTGTCGCTGAGTGCCGATCTGGACTACGCCTTGGTTCAGCTGGATGTCGGGCAGGGACCGGAACGGATGATCCTGGCCGCTGACATGGTGGAAGGCATCATGGCGCGCTGGTCTGTGGAGAATTTCGAGGTACTGGCCACCTGTTCCGGTGCGGCGCTGGAGCATCTGGCGCTTCATCACCCGGTTTATGACAAGCAAGTGCCAGTAACTCTGGGGGATCATGTTTCAACGGACGCGGGTACTGGCGCCGTTCACACCGCCCCCGACCATGGTATGGAAGACTTTGAAGTCGGCAAGGCCTACGGCATCGATACCCTGAATCTGGTGCAGGCCGATGGCACTTACACGGCTGCCGCGGGCGAATTTGCCGGTGTGCACGTGTATAAAGCCGATGAGCCGGTGTGTTCCGCGCTGGAGCGTGAGGGCAAGCTGGTGTTTTCCGAGAAGTTCCGCCACAGCTATCCCCATTGCTGGCGTACCAAGACACCGCTGATCTACCGTGCCACCCCGCAGTGGTTCATCAGCATGGAGAAAGAGAACCTGCGTGCCGATGCCCTGGAAGCCATCAAGGGTGTGCGCTGGATTCCTGCCTGGGGCCAGAACCGCATTGAGGCCATGTTCCAGCAGTCCCCGGACTGGTGTATCTCCCGTCAGCGTACCTGGGGGGTGCCGATTACCCTGTTTATCCACAAGGAAACCCAGGAACTGCACCCGGATACCCAGAACCTGATCGAGGCGGTGGCCAAAGAGATCGAAACCGGTGGTATCGATGCGTGGTACGAGATCGACACCAACGCCCTGCTGGGTGATGACGCCGACCAGTACGAGAAAGTCACAGATACTCTGGATGTCTGGTTCGACTCTGGTGTGACCCACGAGTCAGTCCTGCGCCCGCGGACCGAGCTAGGCCAGTTCCCGGCCGATATGTATCTGGAAGGTTCCGATCAGCACCGTGGCTGGTTCCAGTCGTCCCTGAAAACCTCCATCGCCATGAACGGTGTGGCACCCTACAAGCAGGTGCTGACCCACGGTTTCACGGTGGACGGCAAGGGCCACAAGATGTCCAAGTCCATGGGCAACGTGATTGCGCCCCAGGAAGTCATGAATGAGCTGGGCGCCGACATCTTGCGCCTGTGGGTGGCTGCTACGGATTACAGTGGCGAGATGACGGTGTCCAAAGACATCCTTCGTCAGACAGCGGACGGTTACCGTCGAATCCGTAACACCGCACGCTTCCTGCTCAGTAATCTCACCGGCTTCGAGCCGGAGAAGCATATGGTGGCACCGGAGGACATGATTGCCCTGGACCGCTGGATGGTGGACCGTGCCCTGCAGTTGCAGAACGAGCTTAACGAGGACTACCAGAACTACGCCTTCCTGCGTATTTATCAGAAGGTGTACAACTTCTGCGAGGCGACTCTGGGCGGGTTTTACCTCGATATCATCAAGGATCGCCAGTACACCACCCAGGCTGACAGCCGGGAGCGACGTTCCTGTCAGACCGCGCTTTACCATGTGGCCGAAGCTCTGGTGCGCTGGATTGCTCCGATTCTGAGCTTCACCGCAGACGAGATCTGGCAGACCCTGCCGGGCGAGCGTGGCGACACCGTATTCTACGAGACCTGGTACGAGGGCCTGACGGCACTGCCGGAGAATGCCGAGCTGGGCCGCGATTACTGGCGTGAAATCTATAGCGTCAAGGAAGCGGTGAATAAGTGCCTGGAGGAAGCCCGCGGGCGCGGTGAAATCAAAGGCTCCCTGAGTGCGGAAGTTACCCTGTACTGTGAAGGTGAGCTGGCGGCGGATCTCAAGCACCTGGGTGAAGAGCTGCGATTCGTGCTGATTACCTCGGAAGCGACCGTCAAGCCGGTTTCAGAAGCTGGGGATGCCGAACCCACCACCCATGAAGGATTGTTGGTGAAGGTGTCGCCGGCGGCCCATGCCAAGTGTGAGCGCTGCTGGCATCACCGGGAAGATGTGGGGCAGCACGCGACCTACACGGATCTCTGTGGCCGTTGCGTCACCAACGTGGAAGGGGCGGGTGAAGCCCGTTCGTTTGCCTGATGGATGCGGTTATGAGTGATGAACGCCCCGGCGCCAAACTGAAGTGGCTGTGGCTGGCCGTGCTGGTGATTGCGCTGGACCTGGGAACCAAGGCCATGGCAACAGCCATGCTGACCTACGGCAACCCGGTGCCCGTAATCCCGAGCTTTAATCTGACGTTGCTGCACAATACCGGCGCCGCCTTCAGCTTCCTCGCGGGTGCCGATGGCTGGCAGCGCTGGTTTTTCGTGGTGCTGGCCATTGGCGTGAGTGTGGCCCTGGTGGTTTGGCTTCGGTCCCTCAAGCACTATGAAACCTGGCTGGCCGTTGCCATCGCCCTGATTCTCGGGGGCGCACTCGGCAACGTCTATGACCGGATAGTGCATGGCTATGTGGTGGATTTCCTGCATTTCTACTGGCAGGACTGGCACTTTCCCGCGTTCAACCTGGCCGACACCGCGATCACCATTGGTGCCGGCATGATGATTCTCGACATGTTCCGTAAGCCCCCCGAGGAGGCTGCGGACGGGAGCAATAAACACTGATGAAAGAATTGCCTGTAGACAAGGGAACCCGCGTTACTCTCAACTTCGCCCTGAAGTTCCAGGACGGTGAAGTGGTGGATTCCACCTTTGAGAAAGAACCCGCTACCCTGGAGATTGGTGACGAAAACCTGCCTGAGAACTTTGAAGCCTATCTGATGGGCATGACTGCCGGTGAGCATAAGACCGTCGAAGTGCCTCCGGAGAAAGCCTTCGGCCAGCACAACCCAAACAACGTGCAAACCTTCAAGCGCCACGAGTTCAGCGCCGACATGGTGCTTGAGCCAGGCGTGATGATTTCCTTCGCCGATGCGCGCCAGCAGGAGTTGCCTGGTGTGGTCAGCCGTGTGGAAGGTGACGAAGTGGAGGTGGACTTCAACCATCCCCTGGCAGGGCGTACACTGACCTTCGAAGTGGAAATTATTGACGTGGAGCCGGTCGGACCGGCCCACTAACCAGAGCAGCAGGCGCAGATATGCAGATCCGACTCGCGAACCCCCGTGGCTTTTGTGCCGGTGTCGACCGTGCCATCGAGATAGTTAATCGGGCCCTGGATGTGTTCGGGGCGCCCATTTACGTTCGCCACGAAGTTGTCCATAACAAGTTCGTGGTCGATAACCTGAGGAATCGGGGCGCGATTTTCGTGGACGAACTGCACGAAGTGCCGGACGACACCCTGGTTATCTTCAGTGCCCATGGGGTTTCCCAGGCGGTACAGAACGAAGCCGCCAGTCGCGGCCTGAAAGTGTTTGATGCCACCTGCCCGCTGGTCACCAAGGTCCACATGGAAGTCATGCGCTACAGCCGCGAAGGCCGCGAGTGCATCCTGATCGGTCACCAGGGTCACCCGGAGGTGGAGGGCACCATGGGGCAGTATGACCACAGCAACGGTGGCGACATCTATCTGGTTGAAAACGAAGAGGATGTCTTGAAATTGGAGGTGCAGGACCCGTCCCGGCTCTCCTACGTCACCCAGACCACGTTGTCGATGGATGACACCGCCCGTGTCATTGACGCTCTGCGCGCCAGGTTCCCGGAGATCCAGGGGCCACGCAAGGACGACATCTGTTACGCCACCCAGAATCGCCAGGATGCCGTCAAGCAGTTGGCGGGCGACTGCGACCTGATGCTGGTGGTTGGCTCACCTAACAGCTCCAACTCCAACCGGCTGCGGGAGCTGGCCGAGCGTATGGGCACCCCCGCCTACCTGATCGACGAAGCCGCCCAGATTGAACCACAATGGCTGGACGGCAAGCAGTCCGTTGGCGTCACCGCCGGCGCCTCCGCCCCGGAAGTGCTGGTGAATGACGTTATATCCCGACTCCGCGAACTTGGCGGCGACCTGCCTGAGGAAATTGCGGGCAGGGAGGAGAACATTGTGTTTTCCATGCCGAAGGAATTGCGGATTGAAGTGGTCGAGGTCTCCTGACCTCGGCTTGTTTTGACCTGTTTCACACCTTTCCCTTCTTTCTAACCGTTCATCGTTCGATCTGACCCATTTGTCGCTGACTACTAGAACCCTGACTGGGCGTTGTTTAATCTTTTCATACGTCAAGATGGAAGTGTGCTATGTCTGGAATGTCTGAAGTAGCAGGAATAACTGAAAAGCATCGAAGTTCTGGGTTCACATTGATTGAATTGATGATCGTATTGGCTTTGGTCGCAATAATTGCGTCCTTTGCGGTGCCGTCATTCAGCACAATCATCGCCAATGGTCGGATTGCCTCGTACTCCAATGATGTCGTCGGTGTGCTCACTTATGCGAGAGCGGAGGCAATTAAGCGAGGGCGCAATGTTCGGGTTTCTCCTGCTACTGGCACTGACTGGACTTCCGGAGCTGTAGCCTGGACGGATCAAAACAGTGACGGTGCTCGTCAGGCTACTGAAGTTCTTCGCCAGACCAGCAGTGTTCCGGGATCAGTGTCGTTGACGTCTACAGGTTCAGTGGTATTTACCGGCGGCGGTTTTTCTTCAACGACACCTACCTTGACCATATGTGACGATCGGAGCGGTGAGACTGGTCGTGAGATCACCATAACGGCAGGTGGTAGGATTCGAGCGGAGGACAAAACATGCGCATAACGGGTTTCACTTCTGCGAGGCGGTTTGGCGGCCAGGGAGGATTTACCATGATCGAGGTGCTCGTCGCCTTGATTATTCTGGCGATAGGGCTACTGGGTGTGGCTGGCGTACAGGCGTTGTCGCTCAAACAAACTGCAAACTCCAATATTCGCTCTCTGGTAACCATGTATGCTTACGATCTTTCGGAACGTATGCGAGCTGAGCCCAACCACTTTAATGATTACGAGAAGGCGGTAGCCGCCACTTGCAGCGGCTGTGTCGATGATCTTGCGAGCTGGCATAACGCAGTCATTACTGATATCCCGACCGCAACAACAGCTATTGATGTCACCAGTAATGCGAGTTTGACCACCGCAGAAATAACAATCAATTGGTCGGAGCGGGATCTCTATAACGATGCTGCAGCTCAAAGTTACACATTATTCGTGAGGTTACGATAATGAGGGGAATCGTCAGGCAAAAAGGCCTCTCAATCATAGAGCTTATGGTGGCCATTACTCTTGGCCTAATCCTCACTGCAGGTCTGGTTCAGATCTTTGCCGGCAATCAACGTAGCTTCACAATGGCAGAAGCCAATATGCGTGTGCAGGAAACCGGACGGATGACCGTTGAGTTTCTGAATCGTGCCGTCCGTAATGCCGATTATTGGGGCTGTATACCCAGGGACAATGTTGGCAACAAGCTCGACCCGACGGGTACGGGTTACAGTACCGATCTCCATGAATTTGAGAATGGCTTCTATGCATACCAAAGCGACGGAACCGTTGGTATTGCAGGCACAGACGTAATGGTTCTACGTGGTGTTGGTGGTGCCGGCGACGTCTCCATCGAAGACGAGATGCCAAACGCATCCGCCAACCTGGACGTGAACACCACCGAGGGAATTCACGAAGGTGACATTCTGCTGATCAGTGACTGTATCGCGGGTGATATCTTCCAGGTCACAGCTGAGCCGACCACCTCAAACAAGATCCAGCATAACGGTGGTAACAAGCAAGAGCCGGGGAACGCCAAGACCCGCGATGGTGTTCTTGTGGTTGTGGACAATAACTGCCCAGGCAGTGCTGCAAACTGTCTTTCCAAGCAATACGGGGGCGATGCCCAGATATTCAAGCCTTATTTTTATCAGTTCTACCTCGATGTGGACGATGGCCGCCGTGCTCTCTATCGCAAGGATGGTCTTAATACCCCGGTTGAAATTATGGATGGTGTGTGGGATTTCCAGATGAGGGTTGGCATCGATCCTGGCCTCACTACGGGAGAGGCCTCCCAATGGGTTGACATCAATAGCGCCACAGCACTGTCATCGGCTGCTGCCGGGGAAGTCGTGGCGGTACAGATCTCTATGCTTGTTCGTTCTCCCCAGGAAAGGGTTACCGACGGGGCCATGTCGGTATGCTATCCGTCCTGGAGTGATTGCAGCGGGGGGGCGAATTTCAGCGTCGCCACAGAAATAGACGCGGATTCAAGGCACCTCTATAGGGTATACACCGCTACTTCAACCATCCGTAACCGGGTCTTAAAGGTGGAGCAGAATGAAAGCTGATTGCGCACGTCTGAAAAAGCGCCAGCGGGGGGCGGTGTTGTTGACCAGTCTGCTCATTCTGCTGGTTCTGAGTCTGCTTGCGATCTCCAGTATGCAGAACACATCCATGCAAGAACGCATGGTGCAATCTCACCGAGAAGGCTATATGGCCATGGAAGGTGCGGAGCTTGCGCTGCGGGAGGCCGAGCAGGCCATCGACAACCTGGCCAGTCCGGCTAATCTGGGCAATCTTCCGGGGTTCTACGAAACCGGAACGGCCCCGAGGGGGAGTTCGTTGTTTGATGATGGCTTATGGACGGATAATGCTCGATCCGTCGCTGTAGCTGTTCCGACTGTTAATGAAAGCGCTCTGTTTCCAGAAGCACCACGTTACTTCGTTGAATATGTTGGTGACGCGTCCGTCGGCGTGGGTAATCAGGCTGCCGATGTGAATGTGACCAACTACACCCATGAAACAGGCGCCGCTGTAGCAAAAGCGTTTCGCATAGTGGCTCGCGGGACCGGGGCAACCGGTGACAGTGAGCGGATGCTTGAAGAATACTATCGGCGCGACTTCTGACGCCTGCCTGGAGGGTTATTTCATGAAGAAACTGAATAAATTGGCGCACATTGTGGCAGGGTTAGGGTTGGTTTTGCCTGCAGCCGGGTACAGCACTGTTTCCCTCTCAGACCGACCGTTATTTGTCGACGGTAATGCCAAACCGAACATCGTATTTGCTGTTGATGATTCGGGTAGCATGGATTTTGAGGTGGTTACGACATTTACGGAGCCACTCTTTCAGACGGTTTGCGAGAAAGACGGTTCTAACTGCAAAGATATCTCGTATACGTCCAGATACCTGTTCAATAGCGGGGCTTCGCCCGACACGGGTTATGATGGTGGTTGGTTGACCACGACAGGGAGGGACGGGCAACTGCCTTTTGTGGATCGGTTCAAGTATCTCCGTTCTTCTTATTACAATGCAGCTTATTACGATCCCGGTGATCTTTACACGCCCTGGAAAGACGCGTCTGTCGATCAGGCATTCAATGATATATCGCCAATAGCGGCGCCGTATGAGCCGACACTTGCAGGCAGCGCGACGCTGGATCTGACTTCAAATACCACTGATACGGCCGGAAACACGTTTTACCCCGCGACTTACTATGTCCGTGTTACCCAGGGCACATACTCGCAAAGTGGAGTAAGCAAATCCTGCGGCACCGACGGAGCCTATAACGAATGGCTTGATCAGCCGGAGAGCTTTAGTTTCCCCGATGGCATTGACGGTTTCGGGCCTGATGACGCCTGCCTGCAGGAAATAAAAATAGCTGCCAGCACGCCTGAAATGCAGAATTTCGCGAACTGGTTCTCTTATTATCGACGTCTTCACCATGCAACACGTGGAGGTATTGGCGAAGCCTTGCGTGGTTTGTCCGGCATGAATCTTGATATCTTCTGGATTAATCAGCTTGATCAGTTTTCGATGATGGATCTGGATACCCAGAGTGGCGATTTTCTGTCGGATTCGTATAACCACTTTGGAACGTCCTGGACGGGCGGTGGAACCCCTTTGCGGGCTGCTTTGCAGCACGCGGGGCAGCAGTTCGATAGTAATGAAAACATCATTGAGGCAGAGTGCCAAAGGAACTACACACTCCTATTCACTGACGGTTTCAATAACAAATTTGTCGCAGACACTGTTGGTAATGCGGACGGATCTGAAGGGAGTCCCTATGCTGATGAGGTTTCTGATACCCTTTCCGACGTGGCTATGACCTACTACAAACGGCAGTTAAGGTCCACTGATAACTCTTTTAACTCCGGAAAAGTCCCATTAGGGGATGCTTGCTTTAAGAAAGAGGGAGACCCTGGGTTTTCTCCCTACACGGATACCCTCGTTGAAACTACCGATCCGAGTTACGATCCTTCTGCGGATTGTAACGCCGATCTGCATATGAACACTTTCACAATCGGCTTTGGTTCAAAAGGCGCTCACATTGCTGGCCAGGGTTACGATACGGTTGCTGATGCCTATGAAACGTATCCGGACTGGTCGCTGGTTGATTATGATGCAACAGACGCCAACCAGGTAGACGACCTCTATCACGCTGCAATCAATGGTCGCGGTGAATTCTACAATGCAGCGAGTATCGCCGAGTTACGCCAGGCTATGTCTGCTGCGCTGAGGGACATTATCAAATCAACCGGAAGTGCCACGAACGTAACGTTCAACACAGCCACTCTGGAAGAAGGCAGTAACGTCTTTACTGCATCGTTCAACAGCGGGGACTGGAGTGGTTCGGTTGCGGCGAGAGAGTTGAACAGCGTTACCGGAGCGATTGGTGACGTCGTATGGGATGCCGCTGAAGTTTTGAATAATCAAGTGCCGTCTAACCGGTTTATTGTCACCGCGGTTAAAGACGTGAATGATGTTGCCAATGGCGTTTTGTTTCAATGGGACAACCTGAGTGCAGATCAGCAGCTGGATCTGAATGGAACGGATAGCCTGGGTCAGGATCGCCTTGCATATCTGCGAGGAGACAGAAGTAAGGAAGGCTCCATTTTTCGGACCCGATCCACGGTCCTTGGCGACGTCGTCAATTCTTCACCGGTCTTTGCTGGTAAACCCGCTAGCGGCTGGCCTGATAGGGATCCATTTGGGGTTGCGGACACCTCGACAGGTGACGGCACCTTTACCAACACTGGGCGGTATTCCGGATTCAAGCAGAATCAGGCAGAGAGAACGCCCATCGTGTATGCCGGGGCTAATGACGGCATGTTGCACGGTTTTAATGCCAATACCGGTGAAGAGCTATTGGCTTACATTCCCACGGGGGTCTATTCAGATGTAAGTAATGAAGGTCTGAAGTACCTTACTGATCCGCTTTATGAACACCGCTTTTATGTCGACCTCACGCCAGCGGTTTCGGACGTGTTCATCGGGACTGCCGCAGGCCTTGATCCCGCGTGGAAAACGATCCTTTTAGGCGGTATGCGCGCCGGTGGCCGCGGCGTATTTGCGCTGGATGTGACAGACCCGTCTCAGTTTACCAATACGGATACAGCTGCTTCGGATCTGCTACTGTGGGAGTTCACCGATGACCGGTTAGGTTATAACCTGGAGGCACCCGTTGTCGGCATGTTGGATTGGGGAAACGGCGACTATCGATGGAGCGCGCTGATTTCCAGCGGTTACAACTCGGTAACCGGAGAGACTGGGCTTTTCGTGCTGGACATTGAAGCAGGGCAGGATGGCCTGGATCTGGACGAGGTGGTGTTTATTGATCTGGGCGATACTGGCGGCCTGTCTCCCTTGCGGGCTGTGGATTTTATGGATGAGGACGGCGTGATGGTGCGCGACGGCATCATTGACCGGGTCTATGCGGGAGACCTTCAAGGCAACGTCTGGGCCGTCGATATGACAGGCGGCAGCTCGAACTGGGGGACTGTCTATGCTGACGGATCGGGAAGCAAAGCTAACCCTGTACCATTCTTTGTGGCCACTGATTCTGCTGGAAACCGGCAGCCGATAACCTCTGCTCCTGTTATGGGCCGAAATTTCTATAACACAGCAGGGGATAGTCCAAATCTTCTGGTGTTTTTTGGCACTGGTCAATATCTCTCCGACACAGACCCCACGAGCACGGCAACGCAAAGTTTCTACGGTGTTTGGGATACCGGAGCAACAGTTGCTCGCTCTGATTTGGAATCTCGTACCATCACTCAGACTACGGATCAGGGAAGTGATATTCGCACAGTTTCCGGAGCCGGTATCGATTGGACCGCCGACACCGCTCATGGCTGGGTGATGGATTTCGATTCCTCGGTTACCGGGGAGCCACTTGGTGAGCGCGTTATTTCGAGTCCACTGGTGCGTGGTGGGTTTGTGTTGTTCAACACCATTACCCCCAAGCAGGGCCTATGCGAGAGTGGTGGCTCCAGCTGGACCATGGCTGTTCGCTTTGACGGAACGACCCCGGACAGGGCAGTATTTGACGTAAACAATGACGGTTCGGTTAACAGTGACGATGGCCAGGTAGCGGGCGTTCGTTACGGTGATGCCCTGATACTCAATATGAATCTGCTGGGCGATAACCTTTATCGTCAGGCATCCGATGGCGAGGTGGATCAGGGAAAAGTCGCTTTGGGTGGTGGTAAGGCGCTCGGGCGTTCGGGCTGGCGTGAAATCTATCAGGAGTAATACAGGATGTCTCGAAGTGTGAGCTGTATGGAACGTGCGAGTATGGGCCAGAGAGGCTTTACCTTGATCGAACTGATGATCGTCGTGGCGATCATCGGCATCATCGCTGCGATTGCCTACCCGAGTTATCAGGAGCAGGTTAAGAGCACGCGAAGGGCTGATGCGCAGGGAGCGCTTATGTCTTTTGGTAATGCTATGGAGCGCTATTACACACAGAATGGTGAGTACCTTGGGGCGGCAGGGGATGGTAGTCCCATCAACTCAACGCTAACAGCCCCTGACGCGAGTGTATTTCCCGATGAGGCACCTTTGGACGGAAATACCAAATTTTATGACCTGAGGGTTTACGATTTGCAGTCAAATTCGTATGTATTGAGGGCTCAGCCCAAAGGTGCCCAGGCGGATGATGGGTTCCTTCAGCTGTCTTCGACAGGAGCTCGTGCCTGGGACAAAAATAATGCAAGCGGCATTGAGGCCGGAGAAGATACCTGGTCCAAGTAGTTTGGTGGGGGCGCCGATGAACTGTCAGGTACAGGTTATCGGGGCCCCGCTGGCATTTTCCACAATTCCATCTCCATTGTTATCTTTGGATAATCGTACTCTTCCTCCCCTGTTGACGACGAGCTGAGATGCCTGGGTGGAATCTTTGTTGTCCGGGCACCAAATCATATTTCCAATGGCGTAGTTGGCGATTCCTGTCGGCATAAATCGAAAGTAAGGACGCGAAGAGGTGTTTGCTGTCCAGTACCCACCTTCCGGTATCTGAGAGATTCGGATGATTTGGTTGTCGTGATCCAGAGTTTTATCCGATTCAGGGTCACGAAAAGCTGTAATAGTCCCAGCCCAATCAGTCGCACACCGTTTGTCTTTGTCGAGAGGGCAAAGAGTGACGGTCTGTTGCTCCATAATTGCCGTGTATCGTGCCAGATTGATCATGGTTATCAAGTCACTGACAGCTGTGTGGCGACGATTATTCTGGATCAGATTGTCCATGGCGGGCGCCGCGAGTCCTGTAATGACGGCGACGATGGCAAGGGTGAAGAGTAACTCCACCAGAGTGAAGCCACTGGTAAGCATATAGCGTTTCATAAGACGGTTCCTTGTCATTCCGGATTAACGCTGGAGCATCCTGCTCAGCGAGGTCTGAGTGTATCTCAGACGATAGGTAATCTCCCAGTTTTTCAATCAGCATCTTGAGCAAAGCTTGACGGAGTTATCGATGCTGATTTTCAGAGTGCTGTATAGGGCTCTGGTGACAATTCGAACGGTTGTTGTGTTCCACAATGTATCCCGCCAATTGCGAAATGCGTCGCAAAAGTTCCAAATTGTCAATTGTTGAAAAACTCACCGATTTGGCGCTAAGAAACCAATCCTAATAGCCGATTAATAGTGTAATGTCGATTACATAAGGGTTGAATCTGGTTTCCCGGTAACGAAGCGAATTCGGGAGTTTTCTCAGTATGACGTTCAAAACCCAGAAAGGGTTCACTTTAATTGAACTGATGGTGACCATTGCGGTTCTGGCGATTATTGTCGGCTGGGCCATTCCCTCCATGTATTCGTTGATCAATCAGAATCGGCTCACCGCCACCTCAAACCAGATGCTTGGTCTGATCAACCAGGCCCGCAGCGAAGCCCTGCGCAGGGCGGACAGGGTCTGGGTCTCTCCCCTTGATGGCAGTTCCTGGTCCTCGGGCGTTGCCATCTGGCGTGATGCGGATGGTGATGCCACCCGCAGCGATTCGGAAATCATCCGCATGGTCGAAGGAAGCAGCGGTCCGATCTCCATTACCGGATCTGCATCTTCCCTGGCAACGGCCCCGTTCGGCTTTAATGGAGCCGGCTTCGCCATTGATGAGCAGGCATACCGTATGACCGTCTGCATTGATGGCAAGACAAATGGCCAGGAAATCGAGATCAATGGCGGCGGTCAGATCCGGGCCCAAAGCACGGCGTGTGGAGGTGGCGGATGATCCGTCAACAGCGTGGCGTGGGCATGATCGAGATTCTGGTGGCTACCCTGATTTTTGCTATCGGCCTGCTGGGCGTGGCGGGCATGCAGGTGTTTACCCTGAAGATGAACAGCAACTCGGAGATCCGTACCCGGGCGACATTGCTGGCTTCGGACATCGTGGAGCGAATGCGGGCTAACCCGAGTCAGTGGAACGCCTATGGTATGGGCACGGATGAGTGTGCGGTAGCGGTTGCCGGAAGTCCTTCTTCCAACGATGTGGCTGCCCTTGACCGGCGCCAGTGGTGCCTCAGGCTGGCCCGAGAGCTGCCCGCTTCAGAAGCAGAGATAGTGATAGTGAACGAGGTGGTTACCGTCAGTATTCGTTGGCAGGAGCGTGAGGGACGTGAGTTGGTGGATGCGGATGGTGCGGGCACTGGCTCCGAGCAGAGTACCAATGAATATGTATTAAGGGCGAGGCTGGGCAATGCGTAACGTTGAATCAAGCCGGATATCACTACAGCTGGGCTTTACGCTGGTTGAGCTGATGGTCTCCATGACCCT
>JAKLLS010000222.1 GCA_022014155.1 Marinobacter sp.
CCCGTTATGGCCGCAATCAGCCGTTACAGGCGGCGGTGATTGTTGGCCCGAAACGCTAGTGTCCCGTCTGGCTAATTCGTTAACCCACTGCGCACCGCTGGTGCCTCTGGCCAAGGCGTCAGTCCGCAGGTGTGGTGGTTCCACATCAAGGGCTGGCAACACAGGCCCAGAGGCACCAGCGGTACGCCCTTCGGGAGCCCCTGAAAGCCTTGAGAGCGGTGTTGCGTCGGCTCGATTTGGAACCACCAAACCTTCGCCACCGCGCCTTGCTCTCAAGGCTTTCAGGGGCTCAGTGGGTTAACGAATTAGCCAGACGGGACACTAGACTATCCGGTCCGCAGGGCGGCTTCCTTCAGCTCGGAAATATCGTCCCGCAGGCGGGCGGCGGTTTCAAAATCCAGCTCCGAAGCGGCCTTGTACATTTCGTCTTCCAGGCGTGCCACTTCCTTGAGGACTTCCTGGGGCGATTTGTTGCCAGTCCTGGCGCGGTACTGTTCGGCTTCTTCCGCCGCTTTCTCACCGGGCCGTTCGGCCCTGCGCCGACCGCGACCACCGCCGCCAGCGCCTTCCATGATATCAGCGATTTTCTTGTTCAGGCCCTGAGGCGTAATACCCTGCTCCAGATTATGGGCTTCCTGTTTGGCACGCCGGCGTTCGGTCTCATCAATGGCTCTCTGCATGGAGCCGGTGATTCGGTCACCATACAGAATGGCTTTGCCATGAATATTCCGTGCGGCACGACCGATGGTCTGGATCAGTGAGCGTTCGGAACGAAGGAAACCTTCCTTGTCCGCGTCCAGAATGGACACCAGGGACACCTCTGGCATATCCAGGCCTTCGCGTAGCAGGTTGATGCCCACCAGCACGTCAAACTCTCCCCGGCGCAGATCGCGGATGATTTCCACCCGCTCGACCGTGTCGATATCCGAGTGCAGGTAACGAACACGGATATCGTGCTCCATCAGGAAGTCCGTCAGATCCTCCGCCATGCGCTTGGTCAGGGTGGTGACCAGCACTCGCTCATTCACAGCGGTACGGGCGCGGATTTCCGACAACAGATCGTCCACCTGGGTGGACGCAGGACGAACTTCAATCTCCGGGTCCAGCAGTCCGGTCGGTCGCACCACCTGCTCAACCACCTGCCCGGCATGGTCGGCTTCGTAATTGCCGGGCGTGGCGGAAACAAAGATCATCTGGGGCGCAATCCGCTCCCACTCATCAAACCGCATGGGCCGGTTATCCAGTGCCGATGGCAGCCGGAAACCGTACTCAACCAGGGTTTCCTTCCGTGAGCGGTCGCCTTTGTACATGGCACCGATCTGCGGAATGGTAACGTGGGATTCGTCCACCACCAGCAAAGCGTCGGGTGGCAGGTAATCAAACAGCGTGGGTGGTGCCTCACCGGGACGGCGGCCTGACAGATAGCGGGAATAGTTCTCGATGCCGTTGCAGTACCCCAGCTCCATCATCATCTCGATGTCGTAACGCGTGCGCTCTTCCAGACGCTGTGCTTCCACCAGGCGGTTATTGTCCCGCAACTGTTGCAGCCGTTCGTCCAGCTCCACCTTGATACGCTCAACCGCATCCAGCACGGTCTGCCTGGGGGTGACGTAGTGGGATTTAGGGTAGATGGTGACCCGGGGCACGCGCCGCAGCACCTCTCCGGTGAGCGGATCAAAATAGCTGAGGTTCTCCACTTCGTCATCGAACAGTTCGATGCGGATTGCCTCTTTCTCGGATTCCGCCGGAAACACATCGATCACATCGCCCCTGACCCGATAATTGGCCCGGTGGAATTCAACATCATTCCGCGTGTACTGGAGCTCGGCCAGGCGCCGCAGGATATCACGCTGATCGATCTGGTCGCCCCGATCCAGGTGCAACATCATTTTCAGGTAGGACTGCGGATCGCCCAGACCATAAATAGATGAAACGGTTGCCACAATGATCGCATCGGGACGCTCCAGCAAAGCCTTGGTGGCAGACAGCCTCATCTGCTCGATGTGCTCGTTGATGGACGCGTCCTTCTCGATGAAGGTGTCCGAGGACGGCACATAGGCTTCCGGCTGGTAATAGTCGTAGTAGGAAACGAAGTACTCCACTGCGTTGTCCGGAAAGAACTCCCGGAACTCCCCATACAGCTGCGCAGCCAGGGTCTTGTTGTGCGCCATGATAATGGTAGGCCGCTGAACCTGCTGGATCACGTTGGCGATACTGAAGGTCTTGCCCGAGCCGGTGACCCCCAACAGCGTCTGGTGTGCCAGCCCCGACTGAATACCATCCACCAATTCGGCGATCGCCTTGGGCTGATCCCCGGCGGGCTGGAATGGTGAATCGACCTTGAACGCACCGTCTTTCATAAGGGCGCCGGTTTCTGAAGTGGCCATGATCGGCAGACAACCTCCACTGAATGGTTCAAATATTCTATTGCTGCATACTACAGAGAAATTTATCGTTGCGCTGGCTTCATGGTACCATCACTGCGATCGACGACCGCCCGCAAACCAACCAGAATAACTGGATGCCGGCGCATCGGAGCCCTATCAGACGCAGCTTTAAGGAGCGCAAGTTTGGACCTTCAACTTTCCAGCCGAGTACAGGCAATCAAGCCCTCTCCCACCCTCGCAGTGACCAACAAAGCAGCGGAATTACGCGCTGCCGGCCAGGATATTATTGGCCTCGGTGCCGGCGAGCCGGATTTCGACACGCCAGACCACATCAAGCAGGCAGCCATTGAAGCCATAAATAACGGCCAGACCAAGTACACTGCCGTGGATGGTACGCCCGCCCTCAAGAAGGCGATCATTGCGAAGTTCAAACGGGACAACGGCCTGGAATACGAAGCCAACCAGATCCTGGTAAGCAGTGGTGGCAAACAGAGCTTTTTCAACCTCGCCCTTGCCACACTGAATGCCGGTGACGAAGCCATCATCCCCGCCCCGTACTGGGTATCCTACCCGGATATGGTACTGGTAGCCGAAGGCCAGCCGGTGATCATCGAAACCACTGCTGACACCCGCTTCAAGATCACCGCGGAACAGCTGGAAAACGCCATCACCGAGCGTACCCGCCTGTTCGTGATCAACAGCCCGTCCAACCCCAGCGGTATGGCCTACAGCCTGGACGAGCTGAAAGCGATTGGCGAAGTGCTGAAAAAGCACCCGCAGATCATGATCGCCACCGACGACATGTACGAGCCAATCCTGTGGACCGGTAAGCCGTTCTGCAACATCCTGAACGCCACCCCGGAACTGTACGACCGCACATTCGTTCTGAACGGCGTGTCCAAGGCCTACTCCATGACTGGCTGGCGTATCGGCTACGCCGCTGGCCCGGCGAAAATCATCGGCGCCATGAAGAAGATCCAGTCCCAGAGCACGTCCAACCCGGCGTCCATCTCCCAGGCCGCCGCCCAGGCCGCCCTGGATGGCCCGCAGGATTGCGTTAGTGAGATGGTCACGGCGTTCAAGGAACGTCATGACTGGCTGGTAGAGGCCCTGAACAAGCTGCCAGGCGTTGAGTGTCTGAA
Source organism: Marinobacter sp. (assembly GCA_022014155.1). Classification (GTDB taxonomy): domain Bacteria; phylum Pseudomonadota; class Gammaproteobacteria; order Pseudomonadales; family Oleiphilaceae; genus Marinobacter. The sequence continues at coordinate 3,530 of JAKLLS010000222.1, forward strand.
CGGTGACGGAACCTTCTATGTGTTCCCGAGCTTCCAGGGTGCGATTGATGCCGACAGCAGCGTTAGCAATGACGTTGAGTTTGCCGAGAAGCTGCTGACCGAGGCGGGCGTAGCCCTGGTTCCGGGCTCTGCGTTTGGCAGCCCGGGCCATATGCGCCTGAGTTTTGCGACCAGCATGGATAACCTGAAAAAGGCCATCGAGCGGTTGCAGAAAGCCCTCGGCTAAAAAGTTTTTGCCAGGGGTTGACGGGGCGGTATAGCCACCTTAATATACGCGCCTCGTCACATGACGACGTTCCCCGATAGCTCAGTTGGTAGAGCAACGGACTGTTAATCCGTTTGTCGCTGGTTCGAGCCCAGCTCGGGGAGCCACTATTCCGAAAGCCCGCTAATTCTATGAGTTAGCGGGCTTTTTCGTTTTGGCCTTTGTGCTTTCCTGCTGACTTTGGCGATTGCCGGTTTGCTCCTGTCCTAGCCTGCTTGGTTTGGGTGTAAGGGGCGGTGGGAGCTTTCTCCCAAAAACCGCTACGAGCACATCCGTGTGCGCTTCTCTCCGGCCATCCATGGCCTCCGAAATTTTTGGGAGAAAGCTCCC
>JAKLLS010000080.1 GCA_022014155.1 Marinobacter sp.
TCATGTGAAATGGCCCGGGAGCTGTTAAACTTGCCAGCCTGAGAATGATACAGGGAGCCCGACAAATTCAGGTTCCCGGCATGATGCCGTCGTTTACCCAGCGTCACAAGCGCAATTACCCGGAGTATCGTGAGCCTGCCATGACCAAACACTGTCTGACCCTGAGAACTTTTACCACCGTTCTACTGCTGACAATGCTGGCCACCGGATGTGCCAGCGTCAACCTGGAGACCCAGCCTGAAACCGCCAGCCAGGCCATTGAAGTGGCAAGCAAGCTCAGCGACCGAAATGAGGCTCAAAGGTATCTGTTACGCTCCGCAGACGGGTTCCAGAGCCAGAACGACCATGAGTCCGCCCGAAATATTCTCCAAAGCGAGCCAATGGCCGATCCATCAGGCGAACTGAAAGACCAATACCTGCTGCTCTCCATGGGTAGTGCCACGGCCCTGGAAGACAGCGCCTGGGCCAGACAACTCTCCGGTCAATTGAAACCGGACCAGTTTCTCAATTACGAACGCGGCCTGATGGCCCATGCAGCCACCCTTCAGGCAGAGACCCTGCAACTGGCCGACGACCACCTGTCCGCAGCTGCCACTCTCATCCTTCTAGCACAATCCGATACCCGCCAGAACGCGCAACAGATACACGACCGTATCTGGCAGGCGCTAAAGGCGACTTCCGATACACAATTGTCGGAAGAAAGCGGTCAGGTTATTGGGTACGAAGCGCAAGGGTGGATAGAACTGACCGGCATCCTGCGGGAACCAGGCATGAACCTGGATGCACAGGGCCGCGCAGTCAGGCAATGGCAGAACAACTGGCCGGGGCATCCCGCTGCCATTACGCCGCCCTCAGAACTGCAATTGATTGCCAACCTTGCGGAGACCCGCCCGGAGCAAATTACTCTGGCCCTTCCACTCGAAGGGCCACTGGCAAGCGCCGGTAAAGCCATCAGGGACGGCTTCTTTGCGGCCTACTATGATGACCAGTCAGCGGATCGGAGCAAAACCAGTATCCGCGTGGTGAACACGGCTGGACAGAACTTCCGGGACCTTTACCAGGAGCTGTCCGGGGAAGATCAGGACCTCATTGTCGGCCCCCTCGAGAAGGAAGCACTGCAGAGCCTGGCCGAACTGAGCACCATGCCCATCCCGGTACTCGGCCTGAACTACCTGCCCCAGGGCAGCACAGCCCCCTCCGGAATGTACCAGTTTGGTCTGTCTGCCGAGGACGAAGCGCGCCAGATTGCCGATCGACTGAGGCAGGAATATAACGATCAGGCACTGGCACTGATTCCCCAGGGCGAATGGGGGGACCGCCTTGAGGCCGCCCTACTGGAACGCATGGCGGAAAATGGCAGTACCGCCCTCGACATTGAGCGCTATTTCCGGGAAGACAACTTTCGCACAATCGTTGCTGACCTGCTGGGCATTACTGCCTCCCGTGAACGTGCCATTGACGTTGAGCGCACCGCCGGCGTCAATGTCGAGTTTGAACCCCGACGCAGGCAGGATGCCGATGCCGTCGTGATGGTTGCCGAACCGACCATAGCCCGGCAATTCAAGCCATTGTTTGCATTCTATTTTGGCGGTGACCTTCCGGTATACTCTCCGTCCATGGTGTATGAGGGCAATCCGGCCCCCTCCAGAGACCGGGACCTTAACGATGTAATTTTCACTGATATCCCCTGGGTTCTCGATGACCAGAACGAGTTCCGCGATACCGCCACCCAGGCACTACCGGACATGCGAGGCCAACTGGGCCGGCTGTTTGCGATGGGCTCGGATGCCTGGAAACTAAGTAAACGCTTGCCACTGCTGCGCCAGGTTGAAGGCGCCTCCATAGAGGGGCAAACCGGCGTGCTGACCATGGCACCAGGAGGCAGCATTCATCGCCAGCAAATGTGGGCCCGCTTTACAAACGGCACGGCACAACTACTGACTCCGGAATCAGAAGGGGCTCAGACCGAAGAACAATAACCAGAGAGTCAATAGACGGAGGAATGCCATGGACGGCAAACCCGACAGCAAGACCATTGGCAACCACACCGAAGCCGTGGCCGCACGTTACCTGCAAAGTCGCGGCGTCACCATTGTCGAGAGAAACGTCTTCAGTCGTGGCGGTGAAATCGACCTGATTGGTCGCGATGGCGAGGTGCTGGTCTTCTTTGAAGTGCGTTACCGCGGGGCCGGCAGCTTGGCCGGTGGAGCAGAATCTGTCACTCCGGCCAAACAGCGCAGACTGGTCAGAGCGGCCTCTTTCTATCTGCACAGGAACGGACTCTGGAACATCCCCAGCCGTATTGATGTCATTGCCATCGCACCGGGCGATGTTAAAAAATACCGGATACAATGGATCAGGAATGCAATTCAGGCGTGAACATGACCGACACTGAACAACAAATCAATCAATGGTTTGCTGCACATATGGAGCACACGGCCCAGGCCGCCAGCACAACGGCCCCCGCCATCGAAAGCGCGGTGGGAGCGTTTGTGCACACGCTACTCTGCGATGGCAAGATTATTACGTGCGCCAACGGCAATGCCAATATACTTGCGCAGTACTTTTGCACAGCCCTGCTGAACCGTTTTGAGCATGACCGACCGGCACTGCCGGCTATCAACCTCGGCGCCGACGCCACCACCTATTCAGCAATCTGTCGCGACAACCGCTTTAACGATACATTTTCCAGGCAAGTTCGCGCCATTGGCAAAGCCGACGACCTACTCTTTGTCATTGTTGATGACGGGCACAAAGCCAACCTGATCCAGGCCATTCAGGCCGCCCATGACCGGGAAATGCGTGTCGTGGTACTGAGCGCCAAAGAGAAGTCCGACATCACCTCGCTACTTCACCCGGAAGACCATGAGATAGCGTTGGACAACCTGTCCGCTACCGCAGCGACCCCCTTGCTACTGGTCATTATCAATGCCTTGTGCGGGCTGATCGACAGTACGCTTTTCGGCGGGTAATAAAAAAGCCAGCTGGACGCTGGCTTTTTAGACTCTGAACACTGTTATTTGACAACCTTGAGTGTCGGACGTCCTGACGGACGCTCTCCTGACTGCTGACCACTCCCAGCGGAATCACTGGTGCCGTCGTCATCAGGGTCGGGAGAGCCTGGCTCACTACCAAACACCATGCCCTCACCGTTTTCTTTGGCATAGACTGCCATGACCGCCTGCAGCGGTATAAACACCTGCATCGGAACGCCACCAAACCGGGCGCTGAACTCCAGTGCTCCGTTGCCAATCACCAGTCCGCGTACAGCGCCCGGGCTGATATTCAGCACAATCTGACCATTGGCAACGTGCTCGGTTGGCACCTGAACCCCCTGCACACCAGCATCAACCACGATGTAAGGGGTACAGTCATTGTCCAGGATCCATTCGTTGAACGCCCTGACAAGATAGGGGCGACTGGATGTCATGGTAACTTTGCTATCAGGCACTGCCTTTCTCCTGACCCGCTCTTCAGGCCCTGCATTGCTGTATTAGCTACGAATGTCTTCTTCCAGGTCAGAAAGACTCGCCTTGAATCCTTCACGACTGAAAATGCTGTCCATGTACTTCTGTAACGGTTTGGCCTGCTTGTCGTCAAGCTCAATGCCCAACGCAGGAAGACGCCACAGGATCGGAGCGATACAGCAGTCCACAATCGTAAACTCTTCAGACAGGAAAAAAGGCATTTCACCGAACAGCGGCGCTGTCGCCAGCAGACTCTCCCGCAATTCCTTGCGTGCCGCGTCAGATGCCTTGGCTCCGGGCTGGGCCAGAATCTGATCAACCAGTCCACACCAGTCTTTCTGGATCCGATGGATCATCAGACGACTGTTGGCCCGTGCAACCGGATACACCGGCAACAATGGCGGATGCGGGAACCGCTCGTCCAGATACTCCATCATGATGTTGGGCTCATAGAGCACAAGGTCACGATCCACCAGCGTAGGCAGGGCATTGTACGGATTAAGATCGGCCAATTCCGCCGGGGGGTTATCCGGGTCAACATCAACAACATCAACCGTTACACCCTTCTCTGCCAGAACAATACGCACACGGTGACTGTAATGGCTGGCCGGGTCCGAGAAAAACGTCATTGATGACCGCTTGGTCACAACGCCCATAGAACTACCTCACGAGTAAACAAACCGAAATGATCCTGAAAAACGCAAAAATCCAGCGGGCCGGCAATTGCCCGCTGGAACTCAGGGTCGGATATTATACCTGAAATCTCAGTGTACGTCCTTCCAGTACTCCCGATTGAGCAGGTAGGCGAAAACAAAGAAGATCGCGACGAAGATCAGTACGAAGATCCCCAGACGCTCCCGCTCCAATTTCACCGGATCGCCCATATACGACAGGAAGTTGGTCAGGTCATACATTGCCCGATCAAATTCCGCCGCAGGCATGCTGCCTTCAATCGCATATTCGGGACAGGCATCCGCGTTGTTGACGTTACCACTAAGAGGGTCAACGCTGGCATTTTGACCGATTTTCGGCTCAACGGCGCACAACCCCTGCAGGTCCACCAGAACGTGGGGCATACCAACATTGTCAAAAACAACGTTGTTTACACCCAGCGGACGGCTGTCGTCCTTGTAAAAACCACGGAGATAGGAGTATATCCAGCTCTCGCCACGCAGACGGGATTCCAGCGTGAGGTCGGGTGGCGGCGCACCGAACCACCCCTCGGACAGGTCCTTCTTCATGGAGATTTTCATCAGCTCGCCAATCTTCGCGCCGGTGAAGATGAGGTTCTCCTCATAAAGCTCAGCAGGGATACCCAGATCATCGGAAACCCGCTTATAGCGAGCATACTCAGCCGAGTGACAACCCATGCAGTAGTTAGTAAACAATGCTGCGCCACGCTGCAGGGACTCTTTGTTGGCATGATCCGGCTCCATAGCATCCAGATGTATGGAGCCGCCCCCTGCTGCCAGCCCAAGGGTCGGCAGCATTGCGATGAAAAAACCCAAAATCAGCTGTTTCATTATCCTGTCACCCTCTCTGGTACTGGCTTGGTCTTCTCCATGCGTGTATAGAACGGCATGAGAATGAAATAGAGGAAGTACAGCGTTGTCAGGACCTGGGCGAGAGCCGTGCGGCCTGCCGTTGCCGGCACAAGTCCCAGATACCCCAGGATTACAAAGCTGATGGCAAAGATAGCCAGCGCAATACGGCTAAGCCAGCCCTTGTACCGCATAGAGCGGACCGGGCTACGATCCAGCCAGGGAAGCACAAACAGGATTGCAATCGCACCACCCATCACAACCACACCCCAGAACTTCGCAGGCAGACCGAATAGGTCGACGGTGACCGCACGCAGCATGGCGTAGAACGGCGTGAAGTACCAGACAGGCGCAATGTGCTCAGGCGTCTTCAGCGCGTTTGCCGGCTCAAAGTTCGGCTTTTCGATGAACAAGCCTCCCATCTCCGGGAAGAAGAACACCACGATGAAGAAAATAAAGAAGAAGACTGCAACACCCACGAGGTCGTGAACGGAGTAGTAGGGATGGAACGGGATACCATCTTTAGGGATACCGTTTTCATCCTTGTTCTTCTTGATATCAATGCCGTCCGGGTTGTTGGACCCGACTTCGTGAAGGGCCAGGATGTGCAGGACAACCAACCCCAGCAATACGATTGGCAGTGCAACAACGTGCAACGCAAAGAAGCGATTCAGGGTAATACCGGAAATCAGGTAGTCACCACGAATCCAGAGAGAGAGGTCTTCGCCAATCACCGGAATCGCACCGAACAGGTTCACGATAACCTGCGCACCCCAGTAGGACATCTGCCCCCAAGGCAGCAGATACCCCATAAAGGCCTCTGCCATCAGCACCAGGTAGATCAGCATACCGAATAGCCAGATCAGCTCACGAGGCTTCTGGTATGACCCGTACATCAGGCCACGGAACATGTGGAGATAGACCACAACAAAGAACGCGGAAGCACCGGTGGAGTGCAGATATCGGAGCAACCAGCCCCACTCAACATCACGCATGATGTACTCAACGGAGGAAAATGCACCTTCCGCCGATGGATTGTAGCTCATGGTCAGCCAGATACCGGTCACCAACTGGTTAACCAGCACCAGCATTGCCAGAGAACCGAAGAAATACCACACGTTGAAGTTTTTCGGCGCGTAATACTTCGCCAGGTGATTGTTCCAGGCATCAACGACCGGCAGACGCTCGTCTACCCACTGAATTAGCTTCTGCATTACGCTGCCTCCGGATCAAGACCAATCGTGAGGGTCACATCATCGTCATAACGATAAGGCGGGACCTCAAGGTTCAGGGGAGCAGGCTGCGCTTGGTATACCCGACCAGCCAGGTCGTAGTGGGAACCGTGACAGGGACAGAAAAAACCACCCAACCAGTCTTCCCCAAGATCCGCAGGAGCCACTTCCGGACGATAAGAAGGCACACACCCCAAGTGGGTGCAAAGCCCGACAATTACAGCGATCTCAGGCTTGATCGAGCGGTAGATGCCTTCGATATACTGAGGTTGCTGCGGTGCTTCGGACTGAGGATCCTTCACCTCGCCATTCAACTTCTCAATGTTTTCCAACATTTGCTCGGTACGGCGGACAATCCAGACCGGTTTGCCGCGCCATTCCGTGGTAATTTGCTGGCCGGGCTCAATTTTACTGACATTGACGGTTACCGGTGCGCCCGCTGCTTCCGCTTTGGCACTGGGATTCCAGGACGCCACGAAAGGTACTGCCGCACCGACGACGCCAACTCCACCTACCACCGACGTAGCACCGATCAGAAATCGGCGCCGGCCTTGGCTCACGTCGCCATTACTCATTATGGTTTTCTCCCATCAGGCGAGGTGCAGAGCGCCGTAATTCGGCGTCACCACACTTCAAAAAGGACTTCACAACCCAAAATTATAAGCGCACAAATGGTAATGAAATTACCCGTACCTTACAAGTCAGAAAGCCGGCCACTGGCCGCCCAACCCTGTTCCAGATCAAATAGATCGCTTTTCTCCGGACAATAAAAAACCCGACCGAAGGCCGGGTTTTTCCGAGTCGCGCTCCAGCGAAATTAACGCTTGGAGAACTGAGGACGCTTACGCGCCTTACGCAGACCCACTTTCTTACGCTCAACTTCACGCGCATCACGGGTAACGTAACCCGCTTGACGCAGCGCCGGGCGCAGAGTCTCATCGTAATCCATCAGGGCACGAGTCAGACCGTGGCGAATTGCACCCGCCTGACCACTGATACCACCACCCTTAACAGTGATATTGATGTCGAAACGATCAGTAGACTCAGCAACAACCAGCGGCTGACGAACGATCATGCGCAGGGTCTCACGACCGAAGAAATCTTCGATGGAGCGACCGTTTATAGAGATGTTACCGCTTCCAGGCTTGATAAAAACCCGAGCCGTGGATGTCTTGCGGCGACCAGTACCGTAATTTTGTGCTACAGACATATCCGCCTTCCGTTAAATGTCGAGTTCTTTGGGCTGCTGGGCTGCATGAGGATGCTCAGCGCCGGCATAAATTTTCAGCTTCTTGAACATGGCACGCCCGAGCGGACCATTGGGAAGCATGCCTTTGACAGACTTCTGAATGATTTGCTCAGGAGCCTTGTCGACCAGCTTCTCGAAGTTGATGGACTTGATTCCACCCGGAAAGCCAGTGTGGCTGTAGTACATCTTCGCAGATGCTTTTTTCCCGGTAACCCGGACCTGGCTCGCGTTGATAACAACGATGTAATCGCCAGTGTCTACATGAGGGGTATACTCAGGCTTATGCTTGCCCCGCAGACGACGGGCGATTTCGGTTGACAGACGACCCAGCGTCTTGCCGGCTGCGTCTACAACGTACCAGTCACGTGTTACTGTTTCTGGTTTCGCACTCAGAGTCTTCATTGATTCCGCCTTGAACGCTATATAAGAAACGTTAAAAAACCACCACCGGTAAATGCTTGGCATCCGGAGGGGTTCTATACCTGTATTAGTTGGCAGTGACATCATTCGGGGCTGAGATGACGGCATTGCCTTGAAAAGCCAGGGCGCGAAGTATATCCGAACCATATCGGAAAGCCAACCCCGAAGCGCGGTGTTTCGTTATTCCCTTACGCCTCCCGATCCCAGCCGTACAGTTCGGAAACATTGCGCAACAACTGCTCGCGCAACTGGTCGGGCGATTCCGGACGCAGTTCCGCGAGCGCACCGAATATCGTCGGTAACAGCTCAGGGGAATTCATCCCCTTTGGCACGCCCTCGGGGGGCATATCCGGTGCATCGGTCTCAATTACCAATGCATCCAGGGGCAGGCGGGACACCGTATCCCGGGTCTTTTGCGCGCGCGCATGGGTAATAACGCCGCCAATCCCGATGAAACATCCCAGATCCACAAGCTTGCCGGCCTGCTGATAGCTCCCGGAAAACCCATGCACCAGTGCTTTGCCGTGAAAGCCCCGGGCTTTGAGCACGCTGTGAACCTCATCGTGTGTCCGTACCGAATGAATCACCAGCGAACTGCCCAGCCGCGCCGCCAGATCCACCTGGGCCTCGAACCAGGGAAGCTGCTGCGAAAGCTCGCCTCTCAGACGATCAAGACCACACTCTCCAAGCCCCACACAGCGATCGTCCTTGCAGGCAAGCCGGTCTTCCAGAATCCGAAGATCATCTTGCCCATGCTCCAGGACAAACCACGGATGTATGCCAAGACAATAGAACACCTCCGGCAGACTGGCCGCTGTGGTTACCACCCGCTCCCAATGCCGTCGTGTGACGCCAGGTATCACCAGGCGGGACACCCCATGACTACGAGCCCGGGCAAGCACCTCCTCCCGCCGGCCGTCAAATTCCGGAAAATCGAAGTGACAGTGGGCATCGACCAGCTCCATAGGGCCCGCCTTTTGTTAATGTTCCCGGGTTTTGTGAAACTGGACGTCGGGGTAACGCTCCTGGGCCAGCTGCAGATTCACCATAGTCGGTGCGATATAGGCCAGCTGGTCGCTTCCATCCAACGCCAGATAATCGTTGTTCTTGCGCTGGAACTCGTCCAGTTTGCGCTCGTCGCTGCAAGTCACCCAACGTGCGGTCGCCACATTGATCGGTTCGTACAAAGCTTCCACCTTGTATTCGCTCTTAAGACGGCTGACCACCACGTCAAACTGCAGAACACCGACCGCACCGACAATCAGGTCATTGTTTCTCAGAGGCCGGAATACCTGCACTGCCCCTTCCTCGGACAGCTGAATCAACCCTTTTTGCAATTGCTTGGATTTCAGGGGATCCTTCAGGCGAATGCGGCGAAACAGCTCCGGGGCAAAGTTCGGAATACCGGTGAACTTCATAGCCTCGCCGGAAGTGAACGTGTCGCCAAGCTGTATCGTGCCGTGATTGTGGAGCCCGATGATATCACCGGCAAAGGCCTCCTCCGCGTGCGCGCGATCGCCTGCCATGAACGTCAGCGCATCCGAAAAACGCACCTCTTTGCCAATCCGGACATGGCGGGCTTTCATGCCCTGACTGTAACGCCCTGACACGATTCTCAGAAAGGCCACCCGATCACGGTGCTGAGGGTCCATATTCGCCTGAATCTTGAAGACAAAGCCGGAGAACACATCCTCATCGGGCTCAACCGGTCGCAGGTCGGTTTCCCGGGGCTGAGGCGCCGGCGCCCACTCCACCAATCCGTCCAGCATGTGATCGACGCCGAAGTTGCCCAGGGCGGTCCCGAAAAAGACCGGAGTCAGCTCACCCTTGAGAAACGCGTCGTGATCAAACTCATGGGAAGCCCCTTTTACGAGCTCGATTTCATCACGAAGGTCGGAAGCGTAGGCACCCAGGGCATCGTCCAGCTCTGGATTATCGAGACCGGGAATCACGCGACGTTCCTGAATGGTATGGCCCTGGCCCGACTGATACAGAATCACTTCGTCCCGCAACAGGTGGTACACCCCCTTGAAATTCTTCCCCATGCCGATGGGCCAGGTCACAGGGGAGCATGCGATCTTGAGAACATCCTCAACCTCGTCCATCAGCTCCACCGGATCCCTTGTATCCCGGTCCAGCTTGTTCATGAACGTCAGAATCGGAGTATCCCGCAGGCGGGTGACTTCCATCAGTTTGATGGTCCGCTCCTCAACCCCCTTGGCACTGTCGATCACCATCAGGCAGGAGTCGACCGCGGTCAATGTCCGATACGTATCCTCGGAGAAGTCTTCGTGGCCCGGGGTGTCCAGCAGGTTCACCAGACGGTCCTTGTAGGGAAACTGCATGACGGAGGTGGTCACAGAGATCCCCCGCTCTTTTTCCATCTCCATCCAGTCCGACTTGGCATGCTGTCCGGATTTCTTGCCTTTAACGGTACCGGCCTTCTGGAGAGCCTGCCCGAACAACAGAACCTTTTCTGTAATGGTGGTCTTACCAGCGTCGGGATGCGAGATGATCGCAAACGTACGGCGCTTGGAAACTTCTTGTGAAAGGGTGGACATAATGAAGAACAACCTGAATCAAATACGCTGAAAAGGCCGCCATTATAGGGGGAATCAGATCAAGACGCGAACAATGTAGCAGTACGTAAGTCGTGGACAGCCCCTAGGCACTGGACAGGTCAAACGTCATCACGATGGCGTCTTCCCGTCCCTCGGGCGCAGGGTAATAGCCGGGCCGCTGGCCAATAATCCGGAAGCCCTCCGACTGGTAAAGATCGATGGCCGCCTGATTGGACGCCCGAACCTCAAGAATTCCCTGCTCCATACCCTCATGAGCGGCGTGCGCCAGTAGATGCCGCAGCAGTTGACGCCCGGCCCCTTCCCTGCGGACTGCCGGGGCAACGCACAGGTTCAGGAGATGGGCTTCGTCGTACAGATAGGCAACAATCGCGTACCCACCGAGAATTCCGCCGCAATCGTAGGCCCACAGCCGATAATTTTCTCGAAAACAGTCACGGAAAACGGTCTCGCTCCAGGGATGCGAATAGCCCTGAAACTCGATGTCCATCACCGCTGGCAAATCACCGGACACCATGGGGCGGATAACACGATCATTCTGACGCACCTGATCGTACTGCAGACGGTTCACGCCTTACCCCTGACCAACGGCTTGAGTTGCTCCCAGAGTGCGCGCTTGTATGAGGGAACGGCAGCCAACTCCGCCAGAGTGTGTGGAAAGTCAACGTCCGGCTCTCCCAGCGTCCTCTCGAGCCAGACTTCGCGATCTTCCGGTAGTTTGTCCCCCAATACGCCGAGCAGGATTATCCGCCGGCCATCGCGTTCGCCCACCAGGGATTTCAGCACCCGGGTAAAGTCCGCAAAGCTGTTACCCGGCACCAGTGGATTGGCAAAAACTGGCCATCTCAGACACTCAGCTGTCACCGGATCTTCATAGCCCAGGGCCTTGAGTATATTGTTGGCCAGGGAATCCTGCAGACGGACGCTGGCATCTTCTGACAGCTCTCCGAGCAACAGGACATTCCCGACTTCCCACACCCCAAGGGTTGCCTTCAAAGCGGTCTTCGCAACCGACTCCGGCACCAGAGCCTCCGGCGCATCATCCCCACGATCGATTGACGCTGGGGCAGCCTCACTCTCAGGCTTTGCCTCTGTCGCGGCAACGCTCCCGGAAGCGTCTTCACCAGCCATCATCGCCTGCAGATGCGCAAGGCGCTCTCCCCCTTGCCCCGACTCCGGTCCGGTGGGCTTGCGGCTACCGGGCGCCTTAGCCCCCGCAGGAATACTGCGCGCCAACGGCTCAGAAAATGCAGGCTTGTCAGGCTCCTCGGGAAAGTCAAATTCCGGACTTGGGGCCGCCCCCGGGAGCGGTTCCCGGGCATACCAGACATGAACTCCGGCCATCCCGAGATAGAACTGCCTCTCTGCTTCCGAAACTCTCATTCAACCGCCCCGGTTATGACTGCCACATCAAACATCCGCAACCTGCGGATGCTGACGTATACCACCTCGTGTTATCAGATTAAGGGCCTCGATATAGGCCTTGGCCGACGCAATGATAATATCGGTATCCGCTCCCACGCCATTAACAATCCGGCCTCCACGCTCCAGACGAACGGTCACTTCGCCCTGGGCATCGGTGCCACTGGTAATGTTGTTGACGGAATACAACTGCAAATTACAGCCAGAATCCACCAGAGACTCGATGGCCTTGAAGGTGGCATCCACCGGCCCACTGCCCTCGGCTTCTACGCTGTGCTCCCGACCATCCATCAACAGCGTCAAGCTAGCCTTGGGGACGACACCGGTTTCCGAACAGACCTGCATACACACCAAACCGAACCGACCCTCTTCTTCTTTCTGCCGGGTGTCGCTGGCAATAGCCTGCAGATCCTCATCAAAGATCTCATGTTTCAGATCCGCCAGTGCCTTGAACCGGGTGAAGGCCTCATTCAGCTCGGTTTCTGTCTCAAACTGAATGCCCAGCTCCAACAGGCGGGTACGGAATGCATTACGCCCCGAATGTTTGCCCAGAACCAGACTGTTGGTATGCCAACCCACGTCCTGGGCCCGCATAATTTCATAGGTTTCCCGATGCTTGAGCACGCCATCCTGGTGAATGCCGGACTCATGGGCAAAGGCATTGGCGCCAACGATAGCCTTGTTGGGCTGAACCGGGAAGCCGGTAATGGTGGATACCAGGCGGGATGCAGGAACAATGTGTTGAGTGTCGATGCGGGTATCAATGGAGAACAAATCCTGGCGTGTGCGCACCGCCATGACGATTTCCTCCAGCGACGCATTCCCCGCCCGCTCTCCGAGACCGTTGATCGTACATTCCACCTGACGTGCGCCCTGACAAACCGCAGCCAACGAGTTGGCCACCGCCAGGCCGAGATCGTTATGACAATGCACGGAAAAAACGGCTTTATCCGCGTTGGGAATGCGATTCAACAACTGGTGGATGGTCTCGCCGAATTGCTCCGGGATGGCGTAGCCAACGGTGTCGGGGATATTGATGGTGCGGGCACCGGCATCAATGGCCGCCTCAATAATCCGGCACAGGAAATCCAGCTCCGACCGGCCGGCATCTTCACAGGAGAATTCGACATCGTCGACGTGGCCGCGAGCCCTTTTGACCGCCCGAACGGCCTGTTCTATGACCTCATCCGGCTGCATCTGCAACTTGTGCTGCATGTGAATCGGAGAGGTGGCTATGAAAGTGTGAATACGACCACGTTCCGCCGGCTGAATAGCTTCAGCCGCGCGATCTATGTCGCCATCCGTTGCACGCGCCAGACCGCAAATGGTGGAGCCCCTGATGGTCTCGGCAATAGACTTGACCGCTTCAAAGTCACCCTGGCTGGCAATGGGAAAACCCGCCTCGATCACATCTACACGCAGTTTCTCCAGGGCTTTGGCGATACGGAGCTTCTCAGCCTTGGTCATAGTGGCACCAGGGCTTTGCTCGCCATCTCTCAGGGTAGTATCAAAAATGACCAAGTGATCTTGGGCGGACATAGGGGTCTCCATCAGCTGGCAACGGATCATTGTCGTTTGTGGAGAGAGTATATCACTGATTGCCAGCAACACCGTGAAGGGGACTACCCCCTAATCAGAAGGGCAGACAGCAAGATCAGGTTAAGCAGTAGCGAGAGACTCGCTATGAAACGCCAGTCCCGCGTTGAAACCCGTTCCACCAGGGGAGCCCTGGAGGACGGAGCGAGAGCCGGATTGGGGAATTCCAGATCCCTTAGAAATTCCGACAACGCGGAATACCGGGCCTCCGGCTTTAACGCCACCGCTTTCTGCAGGCAAGCATCCAGCCACACCGGTAAATCGGGGTTGACCTCCCTGGCGCTGCGATACACCAGCTTACGACGATTGGAAGGTTTGGGAGGTTTATCGTACGGCAGGCGCCCGGTCAACATCTCATAGGCGATGACACCCAGGGAGTAGCGATCAGAGGCAGCAGTGGCGAGCTCGCCCTCCAGGCACTCAGGAGCGGCGTAACTCTCGGTCCCCAGTCGCACATCGTGCCCCCAGGGCACGTCAATCTGCTCTATGCCACGAATACGAACCGCACCCAGATCGATGATCTTGAGGGTGCCCTGGCGGTCGATCACCAGATTCTCCGGCTTCAGATCCTGATGAACCATCTCCAGGCGATGCAGGGAACGCAACCCCGCCACTACCTGTCTGATCATGCCCCGTACCACGGATGGTTCCGGCATTGGATTATCATTCATCCACTCTCGCAGCGTCTGCCCATCGATAAACTCGGTAACGCAGTAGAGGCACTGACGACTTTGAGGGGGGTCCAGAAAACGAACGACATGGGGACTCTGAATCCGCTTGGCCACCCAGGATTCTGTGAGGAAGCGGTCAATGTAGGCTGCATCGTCCACAAAGTTTGGCGACGGGGTTTTCATGGCTACCAGCTCCCCACCTTTCAGCGACTCTGCAAGGTAAACCTGGGTTCGGCGGCTGGCATGAATCTCTCGTACGATTCGATAACCATCAAGGTGCTGTCCTGGCTCCAGTGGTGGCGGGAACGGCAAGGCAAGCAGACGCTCGTAATGAGCCTCTATGTCGTCCTCTGGCAGTTTGTCCACTACCAGCACCTGGGCACTCAGGTTGTCCGGACTGCCCCGCTCCATAGCAGCATCCACCAACGCCCTGGCGGCCTCTTCTGGATCGGTGTCGCGGACCTTTTCAGCCATGGCCCCGTCACTCAAATAGCCATGGACACCATCTGTGGTCAGGACCAGACAGTCTCCCGGCTGCAAACTGACCCGACTCATATCTATTTCGACGTTAAGCTCAACACCCATGGCACGTGACAAAGCGGATTTGTCGGATCCCAGTAGGACATGATGGTCGCGAGTCAGGCAATCCAGCCGCCCATCACGGAACAGGTAGACACGACTGTCTCCCACATGGAAAACGTAGGCGCGATTATTCTTGATCACCACCAGACTGCAGGTACACACCATACCGGTGGCATCACCGTGACTGCGATGCCCCTTGCCATGCAGCCAACGATTCAGGGAACCCAGCACACGCCCGACTGATGTTTCCACCGACCAGGAATCGGGCGTGCTGTAATAGTCATGCAACACGCCCTTCACACACGCCTCCGCTGCCTCCCGCCCCGACTCGGACGCACTGACACCGTCGGCGATCACGGCTACAGCACCCTTGAGGGCGAGCGTCTCGCCCTCCGGGTAGCAGATACCCAGGCTGTCCTCATTGGTCTCCTTGCGCCCTGCTGAGCTGTGTTGACCAATTGTCAGGTGCAGTTGGGGGGTCATGTTACATCAATCATCCGCACGGAACCGTCCGGCATGACTTCACTTGTCTGCGGGTTGGGCTCGTCCATAAAGATCATTACCAACGCCAGGATTACCACGGCAATCCCGCCCAGCACCAGGAAGAAGACCTTGGGCGTGACCATCGCCAGCACCACCAGGAACACCACCCCGCCGACGTTGCCATAAGCACCGGCCATACCGGCCACTTGTCCGGTTAACCGACGCTTGACCAGCGGAACGGAGGCATAGACCGCACCACAGCCACCTTGCACAAACACCGAGCAGAACACGACCAGAGCTACGGCCAGAGGTAGCGGCCAATGACTGTCAATCTGAGCCATCAGCAAATAGCCCAGGGCAATACCAGCCAACATCACCAGGGTGATGAATTTGCGACCAAACCGATCTGCGAGATACCCGCCACCAGGACGGCCAAACAGATTCATTAATGCAAAACTACCGCCGAGCATACCAGCCAGCAATGGTGAGATATCAAACGTGTCCAGGAAATACAGTGGCAGCATCGAAACCACGGCAAGCTCAGAACCAAAGCTGGCCATGTAAACAAGATTCAGCAGCGCGACCTGCTTGAAAGGATAGCGGTCAAAGGCCGGCACCGCACGCTGGAAAACGTGACCGTTGATCTGCCAGATACGGGCAACCTGAACAGTCAGCATCAGGAGAATAACGCCGTATAGCACATAGGTTGTTGCCACACCCAACAATCCGAGTTTTTGTGGGCCCAATTGCCAGACGATTAACGCCAAAGCCAGGAACAATGGCAGATTCATGACCAGGTAGAGGACAAAATCTCCCCGGCTGGTCACTTCCATGGCGCCGCCACGCTTGGGCTTGAAATAGGTCGAGCCCTTGGGGATGTCCCTGACCTGATGGTAGAACACCGCCGCGTACAGAATGGCAATCACACCGGTGGTACCAACAGCCCAACGCCAACCATCGTCTCCGCCGTACCAGAGTGCCAGCGCTGGCAATGAGAGGCCGGCAAAAGCCGCACCAAAATTGCCCCAACCACCATAGATACCTTCAGCCAGCCCCAGCTCCCGGGCCGGGAACCACTCACTGATCAAGCGAATACCGACGACGAAGCCGGCACCCACAAAGCCGAGCAGGAACCGACTTAAAGCCAGTTGCTCAAAGGTGGTCGACAAGGCAAAAGCTATACACAAGACCCCTGAAATGACCAGCACCAGACTGTATACCCGGCGAGGACCAAGCCCATCCACCAACATACCAATCAGGATTCGGGCGGGAATGGTCAACGCAACGTTAAGTAACAACAGCGTGTTGACCTCCGCGGCAGTGAGACTGAATTGCTCACGGATAGCAGACATCAGTGGTGCGTGGTTAAACCACACCAGGAAGCTGATAAAAAAGGCCACCCAACTAAGGTGGAGCACTTTGGTTTTTCCGGTATAGGAAAGGAAGCGAAAAGCGGTGTCCGTCATGGCTGATCCTGTCAAAACCTGGCAAATGATCCCACCGGGTTGAGCGAATCCCACAGATATCAACGGAGAAAACTTACCTGAAACAGGAACAGACCTGGCCGACACCTGGGGACTTCTAGCGACGGCGCCGTTGCCGATTGCCTGATGGGGAATTATTCATCGAAACAACAGCAAGATATGTTCCAAAGGCATTTTTATCTTATATATCAACCAATTATAGAATTCTATCGAATCCAATACAGATGGCATCGCACTATTGAGAGGCGGCGGGAGAACGTGACGCACCGCTTTGTGGCAAGGGCACCCGTTTTCCTTCAGGCAATAAAAAACCCCAACATCGAGGATGCTGGGGTTTTTCGGTAT
>JAKLLS010000223.1 GCA_022014155.1 Marinobacter sp.
TCCAGGGTGATCTGGCCAATGCGGCCTTCGAGGCAGTCCAGTTCTTGCACCTGAATGGGCATGTTTGAGTCTCCGCCTGTTGGAACAGGTTGTTGCGTTGTTGACGTACTGTGTCGGTTCTCCCCGCCTTGATATTGCACATTTGAGGATGCCTGTCGCTGTGCTATAAGTTAGGGCGAGTTTATGCCCGGCGCGTGGTTGACGCCGGTTATTACAACGATGAGAGGGTAGAACCAATGCGTTTGAAACACTATACCATTGCCGGTCTGTTTGCACTCGGCACAGTCATTCCCGTCGGGGCCATGGCTGCGGATGCCGAAGCAGGCAAAGCGAAGGCTGCAGTGTGTGCCGCCTGCCACGGCCAGAACGGCATAGCGTCGATTCCCGGTTATCCGAACCTGGCGGGACAGAATGAGGTTTATCTGCAGAGTGCACTTAAGGCCTACAAGAACAAGCAGCGTGCCGGTGGCCAGGCGGTGGTGATGCAAGGCCAGGCCGCCGCCCTGAGCGACGAGGACATCGCTAATCTCGCCGCCTACTACGCCAGCTTGCCAGCGGGTGGTGGTCAGTAATTCCGGATTTGGTCGGAGTGTGACTGGCGGGCGGCTCAGGCCGCCCGACTGACAATGCGGTAGCTGGGTTTGTAAGCGGTAGCGCCGGGCAGCTTCATCCGGTTCTGCGCGACAAACTGTTCAAGCATGGCCTCCAGTGGCTGGATCAGGCTGGGGTCACCGGCAATTTCAAAAGGTCCTTTCTCCTGAACCTGCCTGATACCACTCTCTTTTACATTGCCCGCGACAATGCCGCTGAAAGCCTTACGCAGGTTTGCGGCGATCATATGAACCGGCTGGTCACGGTGGAGCTCCAGAGCCAGCATGTTGTCGTGATTGGGGGAGAATGGTAGCTGGAACACCGGGTCGATCTTCAGCATCCAGTTGAAGTAATAGGCATCCTGCATGGCTCGCCGGAAGGTTTCCACCTCCTTCATGCCTTTCTTCATGGTCTGTGCGACCCTGGTGGGGTCATCAATAATGATCTCGTACTTGCTGGCCGCCTCATCTCCCAGGGCATTGCGGATGAACTTGTCGATCATCTCGAAGTATTCGGCGTTTTCCCGCTGCCCGGTAAAGACAACCGGGAAGGGCAGGTCGGCATTGTCCGGGTGCAACAGGATGCCCAGCAGGTAGAGAATTTCCTCGGCGGTACCCACGCCGCCAGGGAAGACAATGACGCCATGTCCGGTACGGACAAAGGCTTCCAGGCGCTTTTCGATGTCCGGCATGATCACCAGTTCGTTGACGATCGGGTTGGGAGCCTCGGCGCCGATAATGCCCGGTTCGGTCAGGCCAATATAACGGCCGTTCTTCACCCGCTGCTTGGCGTGGCCGATGGTGGCTCCTTTCATCGGGCCTTTCATGGCGCCCGGGCCGCACCCGGTGCAGATGCTTAAGGCCCGCAAACCCAGCTGATGTCCCACTTCCTTGCTGTACTGGTATTCCTGCTGATTGATGGAGTGGCCGCCCCAGCATACCACCAGGTCCGGTTGACGACCGGCCTGTAGCACCCGCGCATTGCGCAGGATGTGAAAGATCAGATTGGTGATGTCTTGCGGGTCGTCCCTGCGAAAGCCCGAGGCTGACTCCGGAATCGAGTAGGAATAGATGATGTCCCGCAATACCGAGAACAGATGCTCGCGAATGGCGCGTAACATGGCGCCGTCAACAAACGCGTGGGCCGGTGCATTCACCAGTTCCAGTTTCAGACCCCGGGGTTGTGGGACCAAGCGGACGTCGAAATCGGCGTGTGCTTCCATCAGTGACTTACAATCGTCGGTTTCAACGCCGGTGTTCAGCACCGCCAGGGCACACTGGCGGAACAGTCGGTAGAGACCACCCTCACTCTTGTCTTTCAGTCGGTTAACTTCGTGGTTGGAAAGAATCTCAAGGCTGCCCTCAGGGGATACCAGGGCATTGATGGTCGTTTCGGTCATGAACAGTGTGGCTCCTGAACATTGTGCGGCGTGGGCGTCAAGGTCGGCCCCGCAGGTCGCTGATTATGGTATTACGGCAATGCCTGATTTTGAGGCGTCCGTCAAAACCGTTAGACTAGGCCTATTCTTTCCAATACGCCACCCGACAAAATTCCGATTTATGAAACTCCTGATTCGTCCTGCGGCGGAAGTCGCCATTAAAAGCAAACCCGTCCGTCGCCAGCAAATGCGGCACCTGCGCCAGAATATCCGCAAGGTACTGTCGCGCCAGGATAATGACATCCAGGTGGATGGCAGTTGGGATCGTGTGACCGTGGAAGTCCCTGATGGCCAGGGGCTGTCCAGCGTGGTGATTGACGAATTGATGCGCATTCCGGGTATCTCCACGATTCAGGAAATTGCCGTTTTCCCGTTTGTCAGTATGGACGATGTGGCGGAAAAAGCGGTAGAGGCGTTTGCCGATCGTATCAAAGGCCAGACGTTTGCGGTCCGCGTCCGGCGTCACGGAGAGCATGACTTCCGCTCCATCGACCTTGAGCGCCATGTGGGTGGCGCCCTGGTACAGGCCTCCAGCCCATTGGGCGTGAACCTGAAGGCTCCCCAGGTCGAGGTTCGCATCGAGATTCAGGACGACCACTACCACATTGCCCACCGCAAGCACCGGGGCCTCGGTGGCTATCCCCTTGGTAGCGTGGAAACCGTCATGACGCTGGTTTCTGGCGGGTATGATTCGTCCGTGGCGGCCTACCTGATGATGCGCCGTGGACTTCGCAGCCACTTCCTGTTCTTTAACCTGGGCGGCACGGCCCATGAAGTGGGTGTTCGGCAGGTCACGCATTACATCTGGGAACGGTACGGTTCCTCACACGGTGCCAAGTTCATTTCCGTGCCCTTCGATGGTGTTATCGGGGAGATCATGCGCTCGGTCAACCACCGGCACTGGGGAGTGGTACTGAAGCGCCAGATGTTAAAGGCGGCGTCCACCATCGCCCGGGAGAGCAATGCGGTAGGTCTGGTGACCGGCGATGCGGTTGCTCAGGTCTCCAGCCAGACCCTGACTAATCTGAATGTGGTGGATCGTGCCAGTGACGAAGTGGTGTTGAGACCGCTGATCTCGATGGATAAGGAAACCATTATCGGGATCGCCAAGGACATCGGCACCGAGCCCTATGCCCGGACCATGCCGGAATACTGTGGCGTGATATCCCAGAAGCCGGCCACCCGCGCCAAGCTGCATCGGGTTGAGGAAGACGAAGCTGAAATGGATGCGACGGTGCTGCAGCAGGCGATTGACAGCCGTGAAGAAACGCCGGTTGCCCGATTGTTGGAAACCACAACCACACCGGAAGAGGTGGAGCTGGTGCATACCCCGGACGTCAACGATGTCATCATCGATGTTCGCCATCCGTCCGAGGGGGAGCAGTCACCCCTGATGATGACCAACAACGAAGTGCTTCAGATTCCATTCTACGAGCTGAATCAGCAGATCGAGTCGTTGCCCCAGGGAAAGCAGTACCTGCTGTACTGTGACCGTGGCACCATGAGCCGCATGCACGCCGGCCACCTGCGGGCCGAGGGGCACACCAACATCAAGGTGTATGCCCCTGCCTCTTGAGCATGTAGGTCGGATTAGGCGAAGCCGTAATCCGACAAGCTATCCTTAACCTTCGATACCCTTGAAGAACTGCTGAACGTTAGCGCTCAGGGTATCCAGGTCATAACCGCCTTCCTGCACCACCAGGGTAGGGAGGCCGGTCTGACGGATGTGAGTCCCGATCCGCGAAAAGCCTTCGGATGAGACGGACACCTTGGCCTGGGGGTCATCCTTGTAGATATCAAAGCCCAGGGTCAGTACCAGCGCATCCGGCTGGAACAGACGGATGGCGGCCAGCGCCTCGTCCAGTTTCTGGAAGAAATCCTCTTCCGAGGAACCATGGGGCATCGGCATGTTAATGTTGTAGCCGTATCCTTCACCTTCCCCCCGCTCATTCTCGAACCCGCTGACCACCGGATAGAAATTGGTTGGATCACCGTGTATCGAGATATAAAGCACATCACTGCGATCGTAGAAGATTTCCTGAATACCCTGACC
>JAKLLS010000009.1 GCA_022014155.1 Marinobacter sp.
AAGGTGGCATTGCCGGAATTCTCCCTGACCAGAGCCCCCGCGCAAAAGGCGTCGCCCATGCCCCGTTTTTCGGGCTGAATGTACGTACCATGACGCTGGTATCGAAACTCCTTCAGAAGTCCGATGCCACGCCGCTGATAACCTTCTCCGAGCGCCTGAAAGACGGCAAGGGCTTCCGCCTGATCATCCGCGAGTGCGAGCCCGATCTGGATGCCACCGATCCCGTGATCGCGACCTCCGCGTTGAACCTGTCGATTGAAAACTGCGTGCGCGAAATTCCGGAGCAGTATCAATGGGAATACAAGCGCTTTCGTCACCTGACACCGGGAACCCCCAACCCCTACAATCCCAAAAAACTGTGCCGCTGACCCTTCCCGATCGTAAGAATCCCTGACAGGAAACATGCCGCCAGCGCGTGTATACTAGGCCCCTGATTTTACTACGACACCGTCACGGGCCCGACTGAGTTATGACACCACAATCCATTGGCGTGGTTATCACCACCTACAATTCCCCCTTGTGGCTTGGCAAGGTATTGACCGGGTACGAAAACCAGACCTGGAAAGACTTTCGTGTCATCGTGGCCGATGACGGCTCCACGGACGAAACCCGACAGCTGATCGAAAGCTTCAGGGAACGCGGCATTCTTACTATTGATCATGTCTGGCATGAGGACGACGGCTTCCGTAAATGCCAGATCCTCAACAAGGCAATCCATGAAACCAGTTGCGATTACCTGATCTTTACCGACGGTGACTGTATTCCCGAGCCGCGCTTTATTGAAAGCCATCGCACTCTGGCAGAGCCCGGCTACTTTTTGTCCGGTGGGTACATCAAACTCACCATGCCGGTCTCCGAGACTATTTCCGATGATGACATCCGCACCGGGGTGATATTTGACTCCAAGTGGCTGGTAGCGAATGGGCAGCCCAAAACCCACAAACTCTGGAAGCTGTCGCCTTCTCCGTTAGTGAAAAAGCTTATGAACTCCGTTACCCCCGCTGCCGCCAGCTGGAATGGCATGAACAGCTCCACCTGGACGAAAGACCTGATCGCGGTAAACGGGTTCAACGAGGATATGCAATACGGTGGACTGGACCGGGAGCTGGGCGAACGCCTGTGGAACTACGGCCACAAATCAAAACAGATTCGTTACAGCACCGTGTGCCTGCACCTGGACCATGCCCGCGGCTATTCCAAACCGGAGATCTGGGCAAAGAACCGCGCCATTCGTAAAGCGGTGAAAGATAACCGCACGTTCTGGGCGGTCAACGGAATCGAGAAGCGCTCTAGCCATAGTGGTCACAGCAACCCATGAGTTGGCAAAAGCACCTCGCGTCAATTATTGAGCAGGAACCTGAACTTTGGCTCGACTATCTCACCGGCAAAAGGCTGGCGGGTGATTTGCCAATGCTCAAAACAAAACGATTCGCCCCCCCTACTTTCGGGTTGAAAGCGCTATGGTTTGCTGTGTGGGCACTGGGCAAATGGTCTTTCCGCGCAGAGTTTTCCCCCACTACGCATGCAAAGAGTAGCTTTGTCGTTCTAGCAACCTCTCGCAATCAAATCAACACCACATCCGGCACGATTGAAGCACTGAGGGCCGAAGGAAACTCTGTACTCGGTATTTCCAAAAAAAAACGCCTAAAAGCAACAGACGAGAAGCGTCTGTACGATCCGATTGCATATAATGCCAAAGACATAATCCGAGCCTTGATTGCCTTCAGAAACCATGGGCGCACGCTGGACAATCAACTCAAAGAGAAGTGCGTAAAGGGCGCACGAAGCTACTTTCTGGAAATAGCGAAAGTCTACCTTTACCTTGCCTACTTCTATCGTATTCTCGGTGAAACCAATCCCAAGTATGTTGTAACCAGTAACGATCATAGCGCCCTCAACCGTTGCATGCTTGCAATAGCTCATCACCTTGATATAAAGACTGTTTATATCCAGCACGCATCTGTGAGCCCCGCTTTTCCTGCTTTGTTATTCGACTATGCATTTTTGGATGGACCTGCGGCGGCAGAAACTTATGCGCGCTGTTCGGATAATCGTCCTGACACGCTAAAGCGCTGTGTAAAGCCCAATATCATTTACTCCGGACAAAAAAAGTCGCTCACGAGACAGTCTGAGAAAACGAAACATAACGTCGGAATCGCAGTAAACAAACTGGATGATATGGATTCCGTTATCGAGGTTATACAGTCACTGATCAACCAGAGTGTAAAAGTCATAACGCGCTGGCATCCGCGACAGAGTATGAGCGATATCCGTAAGCTCGAAAAACAGGCAAGCTATAGCGTAAACCTTACTCTCAGCAACCCTGAGCACGAGACCGTCGATGATTTCCTTAGTTCACTGGACTGGCTCGTAGCAGGCAATAGCAGCATTCATCTGGAAGGGGCAATCAAGGGGGTCGCTCCTATATACTATGAATTTTCGCCTGCTGAGATCTCAGATTACTACGGTTACGCAAAAAAGGGCTTGGCCAAATGGGTGAAATCGGAAAATGAGTTGCTTGCGATATTAACCTCGGGCGCGCCCCCTGAGTTGAACAGAAACGCCGTGAGATTTTACAGTTCAACTTTTGGCACTGAATGGGAAGGCCGGGAAAGTGAATTAGTGGCCAAGCACCTATCTTCACAGCCGTTGGCAAACGACCAAACCGACTAAACCTTCGACATTAACAAGGCTCAGAGATTTTTATGGCTCACATTTTCAAGCACCCCACGCCCACAGAAAAAGGGATCGTTACGTTTACCCACAAGGAGCTTCAGTTTCTGATCTCCAAAATGGGCCTTCCCAAGCTGAATGCGGCCAAGTCCATGCCTGCAGCAAAAAGACTTTACAAGAAACTAACGCGTTCAAATACGGCCATTCGTCAAATAGAGAAAATCCGAGAATCCTATTTTATTGGGGTTCACTGGGGCTTTTACTTCGAGAACATCCGTACGCCCTACTGGGTGGATTTCCATCTTGCATCGCCAGGAACCTGCCAGTTCATTGATGAACAGTTCATCATCCCGCTAAGCTCCGCCAGCTTTACACCGGTAGTGATGAAAAATAATCATTTGCCAAAGTATTGGGACATCATTTGTGTCGCCAAGAACGATCATAAGAAAAAATATCCCGAATTGATGGAACAGATCAGAAAAATATTCGATAACGGGTATGAATATAATGCTCTGTTTGTCATTGCTTCAAACAAAAACGAAACCGAAAAAGGTTACTACTCAAGTATACTGGATGACTATTTTTCCATGTTCTCTGCGCAGGAACGGGAACGTTTCACGATCATCAAGACAGATCCCAACCTCGGGTTTCAGGGGTTCTCGTACACCTTCCTGTCGCATCTCTACAATCAGTCAAAAGTTTTTACCATTTTTTCCCAAAAGGAAGGTGTTTGCAAAGTTATCAAAGAGGCGCAGCTGTGTGGTCTCCCGGTAGTTGTGAAGAATGATATGCAAGGCGGGGGTCGAGACTACTTAAACGAAAGCAACTCCTTGACCTTCGAGAGCTATGACACTGCTTACAAGACATTGATTGAGGCCGTTGAAAACTATCAGAATTTCAACGTCGACCATGATGAGATCGAGGGCACGATTGGTGAAAAATCAAGCCTGAAAAAATTGAAGGCGCACCTGTCTGAACTCTATGAAAGGAACGGGCAGAAGTTCGATGGCGAATTGATCAATACTGACAATTTAAATCGCAGGCTTCCTGCTCACTATTTCGACGAGTCTATTTCGTGGGCTAACAGCCCTGAGTTTCGCTTTAAAACCACAGACATAGTCAACACTCAAATGCTCTCAGATTTTTATAATGAACTGAAAATTCAGGATAGTGAGTAATGAAACGGATATCTGCTTTTGGTCTCGACATAGATGTCCACGCCAGACGTAAGGGCGAGCAGCCGTTATCCCTGGATGACATCAGGGCGTTGAATGATGAAACGGTTCTCTACATGCGTTCGCTTGATGAATCCGAGCTAAAGTCGCGGGTTTCCGAAGTGACAGCGTTCAGCCTTTCCAACATATCTTCGGTCAACGCCATCCTTGAAAGGCATGGCATCGTTATTATTCCTGACTTCATCGACGAAGATTCCATCAACAACGTCAGTAGCGCGATGGCCAACCTCCAATCGATGGTTGATAAGTTCGCCCAGTCATCCGAAAAGTTTCAGGAAGGCGAAAACTACCTCCTTCAAAAAGGCGCCTGCAAAGTTTCAGGGTATGGCAACCTCTCTGGTTACGGAAAAACGGTTATTCAAATACGTGATGGGCAGGATTCTGGAATGGTCGACGTGTTCAATATCGACCACTTGTTCAAAGAATTCAAAGAGATCATCAGGCCGGCCTACGAAAACTCTGCAATCAGCGATATTCTAGGAGCAACTTCGCACCAATTGCAGGCAAAGAATCTGAACCTTTACGTGAATTCCGGCATAACGAAAACCAGAGGATTTCATGTTGACGCCTACCGGAAGAAACTGAAATCGTTCATATACCTTACCGATGTTCTCAACCTTGAGGATGGCCCCTATACCTATGTGAGAGGAAGCCACGTCGATTCTGCGTACAGAAGAATCAACAAAACCTTGTCGAGACACCTTCCTAATCGGACAGAAACACCAATAGTGCCCCTGGATTCTATTATTCCTGCCATCGCACGAAAGGGTACGCTGGTCATTTCCGATCAAGGAGGATCTCACCGTGGATTTCCCCAGAAACAAGGTCACACGAGAATGGTCTCGGTGATGAATTACAGCTAAAGTTGAATTTAATCTGCTTTTACGGAACTTGAACGCTTATGCTTAAAAACTCAACCATTCTGGTGACGGGTGGAACTGGCTCATTCGGTCACAAATTTATTCCGATGACCCTGGAAAAGTATAACCCGAAGAAAATCATTGTATTCTCGCGCGATGAGATGAAGCAGTGGGAAATGGCAAAGCTGTTTCAAGACGATGACCGCATGCGATTTTTCATTGGTGACGTGCGCGACCGCGAACGCCTTTACCGTGCTCTCGACGGTGTCGACTATGTGGTTCACGCAGCGGCGACCAAGATCGTTCCAACAGCGGAATACAACCCGTTCGAATGCGTCAAAACCAACATTAATGGTGCAATGAATCTGATCGACGCCTGTATCGACAAGGGGGTGAAGGGGGTTGTGGCCCTGTCCACAGATAAAGCCAGTAGCCCGATAAATCTTTACGGCGCGACCAAGCTCGCATCCGACAAGCTGTTTGTGTCCGGGAATTCTTATTCCGCTTCTCACGCTACAAGATTCTCTGTGGTGCGTTACGGCAATGTCATGGGGTCCAGGGGATCAGTTATTCCCTTCTTCATGTCCATCAAGGATCAGGGCACCCTCCCGATTACAGATCCGCGCATGACTCGCTTCATGATTTCCCTGGAGCAAGGAGTGGAACTGGTCTGGCACGCTTTTGAAGACATGGAAGGTGGCGAGATCTACGTCAAGAAAATTCCATCAATGAAAGTCACTGATCTCGCCAACGTAATTGCGCCAGAGGCGAAGCAAGAGGTTGTCGGGATCCGGCCGGGCGAAAAGCTCCACGAGCAAATGATCGGCGCCGAAGACGCATTTTACACCTACGAATATCCGGAACATTTCAAGATTCTTCCCGCAATCAATAGCTGGGATAGGGACAAGAATCGAATAAAAGATGGTAAGCGAGTCCCCGAGGGCTTTGTCTATTCCAGTGACAACAACACCGAATGGATGAGCGAGGAAGAGTTGAAGCACTGGATCGATGGCAATTACACAGAGATCGGGAAAATTTGAGCATGATTCCCTACGGGCGACAGGACATTACCGCGCAAGACATCGACGCAGTGACTGCGGTGCTTCAGTCGGACTTTCTGACGCAAGGCCCAGTTGTCCCAAAGTTTGAAAGATCTGTTGCGGCACGAGTGGAAGCCAACCACGCACTAGCGGTAAACAGTGCAACATCAGCCTTGCATATTGCCTGCCTTGCTCTCGGGCTGGGGCCTGGCGACTGGCTGTGGACAACCCCGATTACATTCGTGGCTTCCGCGAATTGTGGCCTATACTGCGGGGCGCAAATCGATTTCGTCGACATTGACCCGAAAACTTACAATCTTTGCTCAAAAACACTGGCCCAAAAATTGGAACAGGCAGAGCGGGAAGGCCGACTCCCCAAGGTTGTGGTTGCGGTTCACCTATGTGGCCAACCTTGCGATATGGTCGCAATTTCCGAGTTAGCGCAGAAATATGGTTTCAAGGTAATCGAAGACGCGTCTCATGCCATCGGCGGAGCATACGAGGGAACACCGATTGGCAGTTGCCGCTACAGCGATATTACGGTATTCAGTTTTCATCCGGTCAAGATTATTACCAGTGCAGAAGGCGGTGTAGCCGTTACCAACGACGCTGATCTTGCAACCAAGATGGAACTGTTCAGAAGTCACGGTATTACGCGAGATCCTGACCTGATGACAAAGGAGCCGGACGGCCCCTGGTACTACCAACAGATTGAGTTAGGGTTCAACTACAGAATGACCGAACTCCAGGCTGCACTTGGCTTAAGTCAAATGGATCGTCTGGACACCTATGTCGAACGCCGCCACGCTCTCGCCAAACGCTATGATGAACTATTGGCCGATCTCCCGGTAACGACTCCATGGCAGGCCCCCAATCAATATTCGGGCCTTCACCTTTACGTCATCAGGCTTAAGCTGAATGCCATCGGCTCATCACACCGGGAAGTCTTTGAAAACCTCCGCGAAAGAGGAGTTGGGGTTAATCTCCATTACATCCCGGTATATCATCAACCATACTATGCTGGTGAAACGTACGGTAATGGCCCCTTCCCGGAGTCCGAGCGTTACTACAGTGAGGCTATCAGCCTGCCGATGTACCCGCTCATGACCGCTGAGCAACAAGACTATGTCGTCAGCTGTCTGTTTAAGGCGGTAGCTTCATGAAAGTGGCGATCATACCGGCCCGGGGTGGCAGTAAACGCATACCCCGGAAAAACATCAAGCCTTTCTGTGGCAAACCAATGATTGCCTGGACAATAGAGGCTGCCATTAAAAGTCATTGCTTTGACAGGATTCTGGTGTCAACAGACGACAGGGAGATAGCTGAAGTAGCTAACACCTATGGCGCAGAAACGCCCTTTATCCGGCCAGCAGGACTTTCAGATGATCACGCTGGGACGATGCCGGTCATTGCCCATGCAATTGAAACGCTGGCCCACCCAATTCCCGACCTGGTTTGTTGCATCTATGCCACTGCTCCCTTTATCGCACCTGAAAATATTCAGTTAGGAGAGCGCAGATTGTTGGACAGTGACGCGAATTATGCTTTCAGCGTCACCAGTTACCCTTTTCCGATTCAACGCGCGATCAGAATGACGCCAGATGAGCGGGTGGAGATGTTTTACCCTGAGGAGTTCTCCAAGCGCTCCCAGGATTTGGAGGAAGCCTGGCATGACGCAGGCCAGTTCTATTGGGGTAAAGCGTCCGCATGGTTGGAGCAAAGACCTGTATTCGACCATGGATCGGTTCCAGTGAAACTCCCCCGGCATCAAGTGCAGGACATAGATACGCCAGAGGACTGGTTACGTGCGGAGTGGATGTTCAAATCTATGATTCTAGAAAAAACCAACCCCACCTCTCCGATATGAACGTTGTTTTTAGAGTAGACGCATCCGTTCAGATGGGAACGGGGCATGTCATGCGCTGCCTTACACTTGCAGATGAACTCAGAATCAATGGCGCGAGTTGCCACTTCATCACGAGAGAGCAACAAGGTGATATGGCGGAGGCCATAAGGTCCAGAAAGCACCGCGTGCACGTGTTGCCCAAAGTCCCTCTTTCAGAAAGAAATGATCAGACACCAGACGATCCCCCACACTATCACTGGCTAAGGAGTGGATGGGAGCACGATGCTGATCAATCTCGCTCTATCCTCAGCAATCTGATGCCCCAATGGTTGATCATCGATCATTACGGAATTGACCACCGCTGGGAAGAGGCGCTTTCAGAATATTGCGACAACATGATGGTAATCGACGACCTGGCAGATCGCGCGCACCAATGTGATTTGCTTCTCGACCAAAACTGGCACGGCCAGACAACACATAAGCGCTACAACACTCTGGTGCCAGATAAAACGATCAAACTTCTCGGCCCGGAATACGCCTTGCTTCGACCGGACTACCCCCTCTTACGCAGCCTGATGCCGCGGAGAGACGGCAATATCACTCGTGTACTGGTTTTTATGGGCGGAAGCGATCCGGGAAATGAAACAGAGAAAGCCATTAAGGCTTTATCTTCACCGGATTTATGTCATTTAGTGATCGACGTTGTTCTTGGAGCCAATCATCCTGATCCGGAAGGCATTGCAGCTCTATGCAAAGCCAGGTCCAGGGTCAATATTCACCAGAATCTTCCCGGTCTGGCAGGCCTGATGGTAAGGGCTGACCTGATGGTTGGCGCCGGCGGTGCAACGACCTGGGAACGTATGTGTTTAGGGCTTCCGTCCATTATCATCAGCATTGCGAATAATCAGACGCCGACTAACCGTGCCCTCATGGAGGCTGGGTTCATCAACTTCCTGGGAGAGAGCTCTGACGTTTCCGGACAAGATATTGCGGTAGCAGTACGGAGGAGCCTTGCCTTCCGTGAGCCTATGCAATTGCAGTCACGCCTCATTGAATCACTGGTTCCGGGTGATGGTGTAGCGAAAACAGTTTCACATTTAATCAGGAGCTAACAAATGCCTCTTCGCCCTCTATCAGAAACTGACCTAGACAAGATGCTCGAATGGCGTAATGCCCCTGAAGTTCGGAAAAATATGTACACCTCCCATGAAATAACCAAGGCGGAGCACAAAAGCTGGTTTGATCGTATGAAACACGATGACCGTGCTCGCTGGTACATCTATTCAGATGAGGACGGGAAAGCAGAGGGCGTCGTGTACTTTACGAATTACGCTCCGCGAAGCGGTAGTGTATTTTGGGGCTTTTACGCTGCGCCTGACGCTAGGCGAGGTGTAGGCTCGCGTATGGAAATCGAGGCGCTCGAGCATGCGTTTTCAGATTTAGGCGTTCACAAGCTTAATTGTGAGGTTCTCGCAAGCAACCCAAAAGTTATCAATTTGCACAAAAAGTTCGGATTCGTAGAAGAAGGGCAGTTCCGCGAATACCATTTCGATGGAGAGCAGTACGTAAGCGTAGTAAGGCTTGGAATGATCGACCACGAGTGGCCATCAAACAGAGAAAGCGCACGTAAGCGGCTTGCCGCCTATCGAACCGATACAAAAGTCGAATAATTAGTGCTTTAAGAGACTTTCTCACATGACTGATTACATCGTCGCAGCATCAAAACCCTGGCATAAAGAAGGTTTTGAATCCATCTCAAGGGCGCTCTCGGGCAAGTGGCATTATGTTGAGTCGCCAAATGAGCTGGCAGAGACTCTCGCCCAGACCAGCCCGAGATACGTTTTTTTCCTGCACTGGAACTGGCGCGTCCCCAAAGAAATATGGTCAGAACAGGAGTGTGTCTGTTTTCATATGACCGATGTGCCCTACGGGCGCGGCGGCAGCCCCCTTCAAAACCTGATTCTTGCTGGGCACCATGACACCAAACTCTCAGCTCTTCGCATGGTGGATGAAATGGATGCCGGTCCTGTTTATACGAAACGGGAACTTAGCCTTGAGGGTAGCGCTGCGGAGATATTTCAGCGCGCCGGTGTACTGGCCTTTGAGATAATTGGCTGGATGGTGAAAAACGAACCTCAACCCACGCCTCAGTCAGGTGACCCAACCATTTTTCAGCGAAGAAAACCAGAGGAGAGTGAACTCCCCTCCTTTGGCGATTTAAAGGTACTGTACGACTATATCCGGATGCTGGACGCGCCCACGTATCCGAAGTCCTTTATAAGGTACGGAGACTTTATTCTGGAGTTCTCGGACGCCCAACAGGGCGACAGTATTCTGGAAGCCAAAGTAAGCATTCGCAAGATTTCAGACTCAGGAGATAGCAATGACTGTAACCATTGACGGTCGAAAAATTGGCCCCGAGCACCCTCCGTATATCATTGCAGAGCTCTCTGCCAACCACAACGGATCCCTGGAGCGTGCTCTGGAAACCATTGACGAAGCACACCGGCGCGGTGCTTCTGCGGTCAAACTACAAACATACACCGCTGACACCATGACCATTGATTCTGACCGTCCCGAGTTCCAGCTCACAGAGGGGCCCTGGGCAGGATATAAGCTATACAACCTATATCAGTGGGCCCAAACTCCATTCGAGTGGCATCAAGCAATGTTCGAACATGCGAGGAAACTTGGCATTACAGTTTTCTCAACACCGTTCGATGAAACTGCTGTTGATTTGCTCGAGAGCCTCAATGCGCCAGCATACAAAATAGCCTCTTTTGAGGTGACTGATCTGCCACTGATTGAGTACATCGCCAAAACCGGCAAACCGATCATTATGTCAACAGGTATGGCTAATGAGGAGGAAATTCAGGAGGCCGTTGATACAGTGCGGAGTGCCGGATGCGAGGAATTGGTACTACTTCATTGCATCAGCAGTTATCCGGCACCAATGGATCAGGCAAATCTGGCACAGGTTATGGAGTTGGGCAGAAGGTTCAACGCAATTCCCGGACTATCTGATCACACGCTTGGAACAACAGCTTCTGTTGCAGCAGTGGCCCTTGGCGCCTGCCTTATCGAAAAGCACTTTACGCTGAGTCGTGGAGATAAAGGCCCAGACAGCGACTTCTCCATAGAGCCGGATGAACTTGAGAGGCTCTGCGTGGATACGAAAGATGCCTGGTCATCCATTGGACAAGTCGGTTACACACGACAGCAAGCAGAGAAAGGGAACCGGCAGTTCCGACGTTCCATCTACTTTGTGAAAGATTTGACCGCAGGCACGATTGTCGGAGAATCAGACATTCGTAGAATTCGGCCTGGCTCCGGTCTCGATCCGAAGTTCTTCAGGGATCTGATCGGTAAGCGATTAAAAGTGGACGTAAAGTACGGAACTCCAACAAGCTGGGAGCATTTCGATGGCTAGGAATGTACTTGTAGTCGCTGCCCACACAGATGACGAGGCACTGGGTTGCGGAGGAACTATCGCCAAGCACGTTGCAGACGGAGACGTTGTGCACGCTGTGTTTATTGCAGATGGTGTATCTTCCAGGTCAAACGCAGAAAAGGAAGAACTGGATCTTCGCAACAATGCCGCCGCGAATGCTCATCGCATTTTGGGGATCTCCCAGTCGTTCATGTTGGGTTTTCCAGACAATCGTCTAGATTCTCGTCCCCTGCTCGAAATCGTTCAGGCGCTAGAAACCGTAATCGATAAAGTGAAACCTGAGATTATTTACACTCATCACATTGGCGATCTCAATATCGATCACGAGATAACGCACCGCGCAGTGATGACCGCTTGCAGACCTGCACCCGGCTCCAGCGTGAGGGAAATCTATGCCTTTGAAGTATTGTCCAGCACGGAATGGAATACGCCGGGCGTCCGACCCTTCACGCTCAGTCACTATGTAGATATCACGGATACAATCGAAAAAAAGCTGGAATCTCTTGGCGCCTATGAGCTGGAAATGCGAGAAAGCCCCCACTCAAGATCACTAGATCACGTTCGCGCCCTTGCCCGCAGCAGAGGCCACACTGTCGGCACCTATTATGCCGAAGCATTCATGACTATTCGTGTAATCAAATAATGCTGGAATTCTGAATGAACACTCCTTTCCTACATCGCGGTTACCGAGTTTTCTCGGCGACCGGTACTGACGTAGACACTACACGCGGCCTTATCGATAACATTATAGATATGAACATCAAGCCGCAGCACACCTTTAAAAACAATACCCGAACTTATAGCGCATTGTTTGAATTGGATTCTCAGCCTGTAATGCTGAAAATCCCCAGAGGTAGAAACCGCCGAAAATGGGAACGGTTTCTTACGCTTTTCAGGAGGAGCGAAGGAGTGCGGACCTTCAATAACCTAACACTCATGCAGGAGTTGGGATTAAATGCACCGCCCCCTCTATTTGCAGCAGAAAGGCGGAAACTTGGGGTCGTAGTTGACAGTTTCGCGTGCTATGCCTTTGAAAAAGGACAACCTGCAGGCCCGAAGGATGCTCAAGCGGTAATTTCCGCCCTGATAAAGCTCCACAACACGGGCTACCTCAGGACCGACCCGCAGCCAGCGAACTTTCTAATATCTGGCCGTGGAGTTGTATTCATTGACTTCAGACTGAAAAGGCCACTTCTCTTTCCAAGGTTGAAGAAAAACCTGGAACTGGCGAAGCTTATCCGGGTTTATCCAGAGTCTACCCCCTATATCCCGAGAGATATTGCGAAATCAGCGTGCTTCAGTCTCGCTCAGCGAATCGAATTAGGGTTATATCGGATAAGACAGGGAAAGCGAAAGTTGAGGCGCAGCTGTCAAAATAAACTACAACGGAATCGGTAAAAATTAGAAAGCTTTAACAGGCGCCCAGAGCTTTCTTTTCTCTCGCTGCAGTCGCCAACAAAAAAACAATCATAAACAAAAACATCATAATCCCGATGCTTCGCTCAAGGGTGCTTAATGTGATACTGAGTACGAGGTGCTGTATCACAAAAACTATGCCTGCCGCTGCAAGAGCATGCCCGGAAGCGGATATTCGATTGTCGGAAAATATTCGCTTGAATGAATACAGTATTGATCCGATTAAAAAAACGTAAAATACGATACCTACCAGGCCCTGCCGAGCCAGAATATCGATGTACTGGCTATGTAGGTGCCTGAAACTGGCGGTGTTGGGGTGTATTATTTGCTCGTCAACAAGGCGCTCTACTGTGCGGTCGACACCAGCGGGTCCCACACCGATGAAAGGATTCTCCTTGAAGGCAATTACTCCTGCTTTCCACATATCCAATCGCAAACCCACAGAGGTACTATTACGGCCCAACTGAAAGTAATCGCTATATTCCGTAATACCGTTATTCACCCTCGACTCAATGGCGTCGAATTGAAACAATGTAACCGCACCTAAAACGGTCGCCACAATGATTCCGCCAGCCGCTTTCTTCGTTGCGGGAATCCTTCGCCAATACAGAGCCATAAGCACCGAAACCAAGATTGGGAACGCTATCCATACTCCACGAGACCCGGAAGCCAACGATGCATACATTCCCGCCACAAACCCGAGTGCCAGACCTACAGCTAAATGGATTGAGATTCTCTTCTCAAGACCACTGAGCAAACCGCACAGACAAATAAGTGCCAACGCCATCGAGCCATTACCATAATGAATCGCATTATCAAAAGTGTCGACTCGATATGAGTGAAGCACCTCTATCTGATATAGCGCATACCCCCCTGATATAACGGCACCCACAGCGCAAAAAGCAAACACAGTTGTTCCTGAAACCGGATACTTCGAAACAAAAACCAAGACAAAGGCTGCAGCAATATAACGAAAAGCCAGATCGAATTCTGATACATCCTCACCGTGAATCGCCAAAATCAGCCACTGGACAAAACAGTATAAACAAAGAGCAATGGATACCCAGCGTAAGCTGAAACCTCGAAATCCTTGAAGATCGGAAAGCCGTAAACAAAAAACAGATAACAGCAACAGAATGGCAGGACCAATCGAATAAGCTCTAGGCACCAACCCATAGAGACTCAGGTAAGAACCGACAACGAGGAAAACGATCCCTGATAATACCGGTGGACACTTTCGATTACTCCTCTGCGATCTAGTAAACGGCAGGCGCACGTGCATCGTTTTTTCAAGTGACACTTATTCAGGACTCCGAAAGGAATTTGGGCATGAGTTCACAAAGAGTAATTTCCTACCGCGCCTTCGTAGTAGGCATCTAGCAAAACTCGCCATAAAGTTTCTCGAGAACAGTCGGTCATAGCATCGCACCGTTTTTCCACGGACCGCCGCAATCGCTTAAGATTACGCCCTTTCCAATGCACCGATCCTTCCGTCTTTTTGTGCAAAATGCAGCGGTCAAAGTCGATCAGAAAAACGTCATCACCAGCCACCAGGATGTTATCGCAGTTTAGATCCACATGATCCAAACCTTCCCGATGAAACCAAGAAATAGTTTGCCCGACTCGATGCCAAAGCCACTCATCCCTCACATCAGGATGTTCAGGCAACGGCTGCGCCCCCTCAATTCTCTCTATAAGGATCGCCGCCTCATAAGACAAGCCATGTCGGCGCGCAATAGCCGCTACCGGTTTCGGGACTGGCAAACCGCGTTCATGCAGGCTCTGCAACAACCTGAACTCCGAAAAGGAGCGAGTCTTGTCGAAACCGGTAAACAGGTAGCGGCGATCAGATACCCGAGCCGCAAGCCCACCCCTTCGGTAGTGCCGCAAAACCAGCGCCCCTGATTCAGACTGAATAAACCAGGCACTGCCTCTACCACCGGCAGCCACAGAGTGAGCCTGATCTCCCCACATTTCAGGACGGAACCATTGCTCATCAACCTGTTCATAGCCCGGAGCACGGAGTATACGAGCCCCTTTCCAGCCTGCATTGTCCTTAGAGCCGAACTTCAATGTGATGACACCATTTACCTGGAACCCTGGACCACCTTGCCAAGGCTCACAAGACGTTGGCCGGGGAGTACGTTAGAATGGCGCACAGTTTACCAACGACACCCTCCCGGCACTACAACAGCCGGTTAAAGAATCGAAACGGACCGTAACTTGGACAGTCATACCCTTCATCAGCCCATCAATTCCATCTGCATTCTGCGCCTCTCAGCCATCGGAGATGTTACCCACGTAATCCCGGTGGTTCTGAGCCTTCAGGAGCAGTGTCCCGGCATTAAAATTACCTGGGTGATCGGCAAGATCGAAGCCAAACTGATAGGCGATCTTCCGGGTGTGGAGTTTGTGATCTTTGACAAGAAGTCCGGCCTCAAAGGCTATACCGAGCTTCACCAAAAACTGCGTGGGCGGAATTTCGATGCGCTCCTGCACATGCAGGTGGCTTTTCGGGCCAATCTCGCCGCCGCCGTGATTCCCGCGAAAGTGAAAGTCGGCTACGACAAGGCGCGCAGCAAAGATCTTCACAGCCTGTTTATCAACAAGCGTATTGCACCTGCTCCACAGCAACATGTGCGGGACTGCCTGGCCAGCTTTCTGGAACCGTTGGGACTGAAACCCGCGCGCCCCCAGTGGACCATTCCGTTGACGGAGGCAGATCATGAGTTTGCCCGGGAACAGTTGGCTGACGACCGCCTGAATCTGGTGATCAGCCCCTGCGCCAGCCACACCCTGAGAAACTGGCCAGCCGAGCGCTATGCTCAGCTTGCGGACCATGCTGTTCGTAAACACGGCATGAAGGTGATCCTGGTCGGCAGTCCCGCACCGTTTGAAGCGGAATACTGCGCCGCTATCGAAGGCGGGATGAAGGAGAAAGCCCACAACATATGCGGCAAGGACACTCTCAAGCAACTGACCGCTCTGCTCACCCATGCTGACCTTGCGGTTGCCCCAGACACCGGCCCGGCTCATATTGCGAGCGCGGTGGGTACCGATGTGCTCGGCATTTTTGCCGCCAGCAATCCTTATCGCTCAGGCCCATACAACTCGCTGGATTGGTGTGTAAACCGCTATCCGGAAGCACTGAGGCAATTTACGGGTAAAAGCGTGGATGACGCTCGCTGGGGAGCGAAGGCTGAGTTTGAGGGGGCCATGGAGCTTGTGACAGTGGCGGATGTTACTGCCATGCTGGATAAGTGGATTGAGACTCAACGAGTAGCGGAAACGAAAACGGCGTCGGATCTGGGGTGATCTGACGCCGGCTTTCGTAGGTCGGGTTAGCGAAGCGTAACCCGACATTGGAATTGATGCTGGTTGTCGGATTACGCTTTGCTAATCCGACCTACAGGTCTCCCGCCCAGCCAGGCGATTACTTACGGGCGGTGTAATCCTGGTAGGATTTTTCTTCCACGAAACGGGAGCCCAGCGCCAGGTTGACCTCTTTCTTGATGGCAGCGCGCTTGTCGTTGGTGACGTAGACCGCGCGCGCCAGCTCGATGAACTTCGAACCAAAGTCCTGAGCCGCTTCCTGATCGCGGATGTCATCTTCGATCACCCACAGCTCTTCGTTGACTGCCTTCAGTTGCTCGCGAAGATCGGCGATTTCCGCAGCCCTGTCTTTCACCGCTTCGTCCCAGGTAGCACTCAGCTCATCCAGCTCCAGGCGAACGTTTTTGACTTTTGCCTCGTCCTTGATGCGCTCGGATTTGATTTCGAGAATGGTGATCTTGTCCAGCACCTCGCCGAAGGATACCGGTACCTTGATTACGTCTGCCATTGGCTCGTCCTGCAGGTCAAATTGATTTGGAAATAACAAAGCCGCCGGGCTGAAACAGTCAACGGCGGCTTGCGAACGTTCCGGGATCAGCCCTTTACGTGAGTCAGCCAACCACTGTGCCCGGGCGACTTACCCTTAACCGCGTCGAAGTACATCGCCTGCAGCTTTTCGGTGACCGGGCCGCGCTTGCCAGCGCCGATGACACGGCCATCCAGTTCACGGATCGGCAGCACCTCAGCGGCAGTACCGGTAAAGAAGGCTTCATCAGCGATGTAAACCTCGTCACGAGTGATGCGGCGCTCTTTCACCGGAATGCTCAGTTCGCGAGCGAACTCCAGAATGGTCGCACGGGTAATACCCTCCAGACAGGAGGTCAGTTCCGGGGTGTGCAGCACGCCGTCACGCATGATGAAAATATTCTCGCCCGAACCTTCCGCCACATAGCCTTCATTGTCCAGCAACAGCGCTTCCTCGCAACCGCTTGCGATGGCTTCATTCAGTGCCAGCATGGAGTTGATGTAGTTGCCGTTGGCTTTCGCCTTGCACATGGTGATGTTGACGTGATGGCGAGTATAGGAAGACGTGCGCACCTTGATGCCGATTTCCTTGGCTTCCGGGGACATGTAGGACGGCCAGCTCCAGGCGGCAACCATCACATGCACCTGAAGATTATCAGCACGCAGCCCCATGCCTTCAGACCCCAGGAACACCATCGGGCGCAGATAGGCTTCGTCCAGGTTGTTGTCGCGAACGGCCGCGCACTGCGCTTCGTTCAGCTGTTCCTTGGTGAACGGCATTTTCATGTTCAGGATATGGGCAGAACGGAACAGCCGGTCGGTGTGCTCCTTCAGACGGAAAATCGCCGGGCCGTTGGCGGTATTATAGGCACGCACACCTTCGAAACACCCCAGACCATAATGCAGGGTGTGGGTCAGCACGTGAGTTTTGGCTTCCCGCCAGGGAACCATTTCACCATCCAGCCAGATCAGGCCATCGCGATCAGCCATCGACATTGTATCTGCTCCATAACAAGCGGTTTTCGGGAAACCGGCATTCTAGCAGGAAAATTCCGTGGAACCGAAGCGTCGTAGACTAATCTATCATCACCGCCTGCCACATGCCGCTTATATAGGCGCGCTCCTCGGGAAACGCATCACCCTCAACCTGACTGTTCAGATTCTGTAATGCCCTGCGATGAATCGTCGAGCGCAGGGTGATATAGGACTCGCGAAGTTTCCCGGCATCCTCCATATCGATAACCCCGACGCGGCCAAGTTCTTCCAATTGCCGGATGTTATCAGACCATTGGGTCAGCTCCGGGTGGTCAGAGCTGTAGGCCAGCATGAGATACTGAACCATGAACTCAATGTCCACGATGCCGCCGTTGTCGTGCTTGATATGGAAGGTTTCATTACGCTGACCTTCTGGCGTTCCCAGGCTGGCACGCATTTTTTCACGCATGTCCACCACTTCTGTGCGCAGCCTGGCCCGATCCCGACGCTGACACAATAAATCGTGCCGCAGGGCTTCGAAGTCCGCCAGCGCGGTCCTGCACCCGGCGACACCGCGCGCCCTGGCCAGTGCCTGGTGCTCCCACGTCCAGGCGTCGTTGCGCTGATACTTTTCAAAGGCCGGCAGAGTGCTGACCAGAAGCCCGGAGTTGCCGGATGGACGCAGGCGCATATCGACTTCGTACAGCTGACCAGATGGCGTCTGGGTACTGAGAATATGCACAATCCGCTGACCAAGCCTGGTGTAGAAAATGGCGTTATCAATAGGCCTGTCCCCGTCACTCGCCAGCTCCGGATCCGCATTGTGCACGAACACCAGATCCAGATCCGAGGTATAGCCCAGCTCAATGCCACCGAGCTTGCCGTAGCCGATGATGGCGAAATCGGTGTCACAGGCGGATCCATCGGCCCGGCGCGGATAGCCGTGACGGCTGACAAGGTTGGCGAAGGCTACATCAACCACATGATCCAATACCACCTCGGCAATCCAGGTCAGATAGTCGCTCACCTTCATCAGTGGCAGCGTACCCTTCAGTTCTGACGCGGCAACCCGCAGGATATGTGCTTTCTTGAAGTGTCGCAGGGATTCCATCTGCTCTTCCAGATCCTCAAACGGAATCCGCAGCATTTGCTGGCGAAGGTCATCCTGAAGCTCTTCCTTGGCGGGCGGGTGATACAGGCTCTCGGCATTCAACAACTCGTCAAGCAACAGAGGTGTTTCCGCCAGCTGCCGGGCGATCCAGGGGCTTTCACTGCACAGCTTGACCAACTGGGTTCGTGCGCCCGGATTCTCCAACAACAAAACCATGTAAGCAGTACGCCGCAAAATGGCTTCGACGAGTTGCAGCACCCTGGCCAGCGTTTGCGACGGTGCGTCCACCAGGGTCAAGGCCTCCAGCAGCACCGGCATGAACTGGTTCAGGCGTTTCCGCCCCTGGGTCTGCATTACCTGGATGGTACGGCTGTCACGCAAATTGCACAGCAGTTCATAGCTGTCCAGCGGGTCTTCAAAGCCATGCTCCTCCAGCCATTGCCTGGAGGCTTCCCCATCCATTTCAGCCAACCAGACTTCGTGCCAACCTTCCTCAAGGGCGCCGGATTCCTGCTCTTCTTCCTCGGTGGCAATGATATCCGCGAAATGCCTGGCAACGCGCTCCCGGTGTTCCTCAAGCTCCTGCACACAGGCCTCCCAGCTTTCAAAGTTCATAATCAGGGCAATACGGGCCTGTGTCAGCTCATCATCCGGTAGCAATTGAGTCTGCTTGTCTTCAACGCCCTGCAGGGCGTGCTCGAGGTCACGAAGGAACACGTACGCGTCACGCAACTCCCGGACCACAAGAGAGGGCAGCAACTCCAGCGCTTCCAGCTCCTTGAGGATCACCAGCAGTTCACGCTGCTGAAGCTCCCGGTCACGACCACCCCGGATCAGTTGGAATGCCTGCACCACAAACTCGATTTCACGAATACCACCACTGCCCAGCTTGATGTTGTTCTCAAGCCCCTTACGGCGAACTTCGCGGCCAATCATCGCTTTCATGCTTCGCAGGGACTCGAAGGCACTGAAATCCACGTACTTGCGATACACAAACGGCCGCAAGCTTTCCATCAGCACCTGCCCCGCACGCTCATCGCCTGCCACAACCCGAGCTTTGACCATGGCGTAGCGCTCCCAATCACGCCCCTGGTCCTGATAGTAGGTTTCCAGTGCTGCAAAACTCAGCGCCAGGGCGCCACTCTGGCCATAAGGCCTCAGGCGCATGTCAACGCGGAAGACAAAGCCGTCGGCCGTAATTTGATCCAGCGCCTGAATCAGTCGCTGCCCCAGGCGGATGAAAAACTGCTGGTTGTCGATGGAACGGGGACCGCCCCGGGTTTCCCCCTGCCCCGGAAAGGCAAAGATCAGGTCGATATCGGACGAGACATTCAGCTCCCGACCACCCAGCTTGCCCATGCCTAACACCACCATGGACTGGGGAGCCTCCTCTCCTGTCACCGGGTCCGCCCCCCAGGGCGTACCCGACTGCGCGCAGGTGTCTTCATAGAGCCAGTCCAGCGCGCCCTGAATGCAGGTCTCGGCAAACCCGCTGGTCGCCGCCATGGTTTCATCGAGGTCAGCCCAACGCATCAGGTCACGCCAGATAATGCGAAACTGACTCTCTCGCCGGAATCGGCGCAGCGCCGCATGCAAGGAAAGTTCGTCCGATACGTCTGAGAGATACTCTTGCCAGCGTTCATTGAGGTATTCCGGGGTTGTTGGGTCCCGGAGTGAACGCGACAAAACCAGCGCCTCAACCTGCTCGGGGTGCCGTTCCAGGGTCTGCTTAAGAAACACACTGCGCGCCATGGCGTTCGCCACATCGACTTCTGACAAGCCTGCCGACTCCGTCATCCAGGACGGATGCCCATCGCCAATCACCGAGGACCAATCCGCAGCGACATCACCGGCAAGCACTTTCGGAAGCGTGCTCCATGGCTCGGACATAATGCAAACCCCTGTATCTCTGTTATATTCCCACTACTGTATAACGAACTGTCACCCGACTGAACCGCCCAGGCCCTTAATGCTCAGAAACCGCCGCCCGCTCAACCCGGAACATCAATTTGCGCACCTCCCGATTTCCGGCATTATCCGTTCACGCATCAAGCGGCTGTTTGCCATTCTTGGCGCTCTTTTGGTGTTTCAGGTCATGGTCATCTGGTCCGTGGAAAACCTCACCCTGTTCGAGTCATTCTGGCTGACCATGACCACCCTGGTTACCGTGGGTTATGGGGACCTTTCCCCGGAAACGGTCATTGGGCGGGTCAGCACCGTTATCGTCATGTTTATCAGCGCCATCACCATAATGACGCTGATCGTCAGTGATTTCATCGAGTACCGGTTTTATCGCCGGGAACGCATCGTAACCGGACGCTGGGTATACAAAATGAAAGACCACATCGTAATCATCAACACTCCACGAAACGGCGGCGAGCAATACTTTATGCGGTTCGCCTCACAGATACGCGCGATTCCCGAATACGAAACGGTGCCCATCCTCATCTTGACACGCCAGTTCCCAAGCGGATTGCCACCCGAACTGGCGGACGTCGGCCTGGTCCATTTTCATGGTTCTGGCAGCGATCCGGAGGCGCTGAAGGCCGCCCATGCCGGAAGCGCCCGCCACATTGTCGTGTTGGCGGCCGATGAGGCAGACCCGGCTTCCGACAGCCTGACGTTTGATATCGCCCATCGCCTGACTGAGGCCAATCTGGGCAATCGAACAACAGTGGAATGTGTGAGTGACCAAAACCGACAGAGGTTTAAAGCGGTGGGCGTCAGGACCATCATCCGGCCGGTCCGGACCTACCCGGAAATCATGGTCCGTGCGATCGTGGCTCCCGGTTCGGAGAAAGTGCTGGAGGACATGTTCAATTACCAGAACGACCATCCTCACCGGTACGACCTGAAGCTTGATAACCTGAACTGGGCCGATATTGTCAGCGCTCTGGTCCGCCACGGCATAGGCACGGCACTGGCTTACATCGACAATGACGACGAGGTGAACTGTCACCCGCCCACGGATGAAATCATTGAAGGCAAGGGATTGATCGTACTGGTAAAATCACATGACACCCCGAGCGTCCAGGTGGTGGAGGAGGCCCTTGACCGTTTCCGGATGTTCCTTGAGAAGTGGCATGATGCCCAAAAGGAACAGGCAGCCCCCTCTCATTAACCCGCCGCGATGCTCAGCTGCAACTGCCCGAGCGCCCTGCGCTCGGCAATGCGCGCTACCACCTCTCCAGACTCAAGACTGGCGCGTACGTCATCAAACTGCGGCCGGGTACCACGATTATTCGCCAGCCGACCGACTTCCACCAGGTCGTCTGCATCCACGGATAATGTCTCACCTTTAAGCCAGGCCACGCTCAACCCGTGAAGGAATCCTGAAAGAGACAGCACTTGCTCGTCATCTGCCGGAAGAACTGAAGGATCGTGCAGGCCTGCCAGGAAATAGCCCTGCTCCGCCTTACTCACCAGGTTCAAAAACACCGGAACTTCATCGGCCAAGGCGCGGGCCCACCGGACCAGATGCGACGCATCGCCGGCTTTCAGTTCAAACTCCACTTCATGCAATGGCCGCCTTTGCCCTCCGGCTTCTATATAACCGGCATCTACAGCCACCTCAATCACCGTTTCACCTTCTTCGATCATCACGATCTGACGCTCAAAGTTGGTTTCAAAAACCGGTTTCAGGTCCGCAAGGTTGATGTTTTCCCCCACCGGCGTATCAGCCAACAGACCAATATTCAGCTCTGCACCCATCAACGGCCACTCCCATTCCTGGCGCCTGTGGGCGCCATTCACAAATTCGCCCTGGGTTTTGAGCGTCTGAATGAACTGTTCTCCCGACTGCCGAATCCGCAAGGCAATGCGTTGTCGATTAAGGTCGGCATTCGGCGTATCGAAATACCGGTTCACCAGTTTTTTTCGCTTACCTTCGATAGCACTGCCCTGCGACAGCAACCATTCCAGGGCAGCCACCTGATTTACGGCAGACAGACTCAGCTTGATTTCCAGCTCTTCGGCCATGGCACGCCTCCATTGATTGATTTCAGCATACATAAAAAAACCGGCGACCCGAAGGTCACCGGTTTTTATAACTACTTGATTAGCTTGTTAGCTGATCAGAAGTAGTAAACTGCACCAACAGAGGCAATGGAACGCTCATCCGTGAAAGCAGTGTTACCGAGCTCATCTTCATACTCGTATACTTCGTCGCCACCACCCAGGTAGCCTTCGAAGTAAACGTACATGTGATCGGACACATTGTGCAGCGCTTGCAGAGTAATAGTATCGCGCTCAGTGTCGTCGGCATCGTCAGCTATGCCCAGCTCATAAGACAGTGCAAACTGGTTCGCCCCCATGGTGTAGATGCCCAAAAGGCCGAACAGGTCGCCAGAATCCTTACGGTTATGATACTCACCAGTCAAGCGGAGGTTATCCAGGTTGTAGCTAGCGCGCAGACCGTAAGTGTTCTCGTTATTGCCA
This sequence comes from Marinobacter sp., assembly GCA_022014155.1. Classification (GTDB taxonomy): domain Bacteria; phylum Pseudomonadota; class Gammaproteobacteria; order Pseudomonadales; family Oleiphilaceae; genus Marinobacter. The sequence goes on from JAKLLS010000009.1 coordinate 22,903, forward strand.
TCGCTGGTGTCGTTGGAATCCATGGCTACCGCCAGTTCCAGAGCGTCAACTTCGTACAGTGCGGCCAGCTGGTACGGGTAAGACTTGTCGGCACCGCCCTTGGTATCGCTGTCGCCGTTGAACTGAACAGCACCCAGCAGAGTCAGACCGCCGAAGGACGGAGACATGTACTGGATCAGATCGCCTTCACCAGTGGTGTAGTCCGGACCGATATTCAAAGTGGCCACTTCGTAGAACTGCGCAATCTCGTCAACAGCACGTTCGTATGTGGAGTCATCAGAACCTACCCACACCTGACCGAAGTCATCGCCTTTAACACCAATGTACGCTTCGTCCAGAGCATCGATACCGGAACTTCCGGACTTATCGTCGGCGTTGATGCCTTCCAGCTCAACCTTGAAGAAACCAGTGATACCCGGCGCAATTTCGTGGTCGTGCTTGACGCCCAAGGTAGAACCGTTGTCGAAATGGTTGATCTCTGAGGGACCACCATCGAAGTTGTCATGAGCAATAGCGTACTGGATGTTACCGTACACTGTCGGCAGATTCGCGTCCTGTGCCAGCGCTGCGCCGGAGAAAGTTGCGGCTGCAACAGCAGATGCGATGAGCGTTTTTTTCATGTTGCGTCTTCCTTTATTGAGTTAACTCAGGTTTTAGCGACGGGTTCAGTTCCCGTTCTTTAGCTTTTCCAGTGAGGCTGGATAAAGCCTTATTTTGTGTCGCCATCATGTCACTTTAATGACACACGGATAACATTCTTCATTTTATCAATGATCTGAGCCACCTCAGACCTTTGCAGCTCAATAAGTTACAGATATAAGTTAAAGCGCTGCATGATGCATGCTTTTTTAATACAACAAACCCTGTTTTGCAAATGATTAATGTTGGCGTTTTAGCTCTTCTAATACCAACCTTTGCAAGCCACAGACCAGACTGGCCTTGCGCCCTCGCTTCTTCAAACGAATCAATTTAAGGGCCAAAAAAATAAATATCAATAATATTCAATAAGTTACTTGAGCTCAAGCCAGTCAGTCAAAGAATGCCCTCGCTTAAACCACCTTCACTTCGCACTAATTAGGGTCGCACATTACAATCGAGCGCTATTATAGGGCGTGATCGTACTTTTTCAGGAATTGCCTCCCACTTGTAGCATGAAGGTAACCGGCCCATCATTGACCAATGACACTTTCATGTCTGCCCCGAATTGGCCTCGTTCAACACAACCGCCTTCAAGCATGGCCTGCGCAGCACTCAAAAAATCAAGGAATAGCCGTTCCGCCACTTCAGGTGCTGCGGCCGATGAAAACCCCGGGCGTGTACCGGAGCCGGTATCCGCTGCCAAAGTGAATTGGGGAACCACAAGGAGAGAGCCGCCCGAATCCTTCAGGCTTCGATTCATCCGTCCCTGGTCATCGGGGAAAATGCGATAGTTCAACACCTTTTTCGCCAGGCCCTGAACTTCCTTGATCCCGTCACCACGCTCAACCCCCAAGAGAAGCAACAGGCCTTTCTGGATTTCAGCAACTTGTTGATTATCAACAGTAACACTGGCACTTGAAACACGCTGAATAAGCCCTTTCATCAAACTCCCTGTGGAAGGACCATTAAGAATTTGCAAGAGTGTATCCATGGCACCGGAGGACCGCAACCCCTCCACTCAGCTCATTCTGAAGCGCCGGTCACTTTTGCTGCCACTTCATCCACGCCACGCATCAATGCGTCAACAATGGCAGGCTCCGATGCAGAGTGACCCGCATCGCGGATAATTCTCAGATCGGCCTGCGGCCAGGCAGTGGCCAGTGCCATGGCGTTATCCAGCGGGCATACCATGTCATAACGCCCGTGAACAATGACACCAGGAATATCAGCGAGCCTGGGCGCATCGCGAACGATCTGATCCACTTCGAGAAAAGCATTATTCATAAAGTAGTGGCACTCAATCCTCGCCAATGCAATCGCAACATGGGGATGACCAAAGTGTTCAACCACTCTGGGGTTGGGGTGGAGAGTCGCACATCGACCCTCCCAGACGGACCAAGCCTTGGCGGCCTGAATCTGTTCCAATTCGTTACAACTTGTAAGTCGTTGGTAATAGGCCTTCACCAAATCCCCCCTTTCACTCTCGGGGATCGGCCCCAGGAAGTCCTGCCAGTAATCCGGAAAGACCCTGCTTGCACCTTCCTGGTAGAACCAGTGAATATCCCTGGGGCGACAGAGAAAAATACCCCGGAGAACCAACCCTAGCACTCGCTCCGGATAGGCCTGGGCGTAGACGAGGCTCAGGGTTGATCCCCAACTCCCCCCAAACAGCAGCCACTGATCAATTCCCAGAAACGTGCGCACAGTCTCCATATCCTCTACCAGCTTATCCGTGCTGTTTCCCTCCAGCTCTGCAAGCGGGGTTGAGCGGCCCGCACCACGCTGGTCCATCAGAATGATGCGGTATCGTTCGGCATCAAAAAAACGACGATGGTAATCCTCACACCCGCCACCCGGTCCACCATGAACAACCAGTACCGGCATACCTCTCGGATTCCCACTCTCCTCCACATGCAACTCGTGGGGTGGATCAACGGCAATGCGGTGCTGGGCATTCGGCTTGATTTCGGGGTAGAGAGTGAGCATGGAGGCGCTCCGACAATAAGGGTGTAACCGGAGTTTAGCTGAAGTGAACAAAAAAGGGGCGGCTCCCCACGGACCCGCCCCTCTGTTTTACGTACCGCAGATTACTTCTTGCCGGCGCGCTTACGCTCATTTTCGGTGAGGAGCTTCTTGCGCAGACGGATCGACTTGGGCGTCACTTCCACCAGCTCGTCATCATCGATGAACTCCAACGCCTGCTCGAGCGTGAACTTGATCGGCGGCACCAGGCCGATAACCTCGTCTTTGCCGGAAGCGCGCATGTTATCAAGCTTCTTACCCTTGGTCGGGTTGACGACCAAATCGTTATCGCGACTGTGAATACCACACAACTGGCCTTCGTAGATCTCCTGACCAGGATCCAGGAATAGCTTTCCACGACTTTGAAGGGTTTCCAGAGAGTATGTCAGGGCCGTACCGGTCGCCATCGACACCAGCACACCGTTCTGACGACTGGTCACGTCACCACCCTTGATCGGGCCGTAATGGCTGAAGGTTGACGTAAGAATACCGGAGCCGGATGTCAGGGTCAGGAACGAGTTGCGGAAGCCGATTAGGCCGCGCGCCGGAATCGTGTACTCAAGACGCATACGCCCCTTGCCGTCCGGGACCATGTTGGTCAGGTCACCCTTGCGCAGGCCCATCTGATCCATCAGGGCGCCCTGGTGCTGTTCTTCGATGTCGATAATGACGTTCTCGTATGGCTCCTGCTTCACACCGTCGATTTCCCGGATAACCACTTCAGGACGACCGACCGCCAGCTCGAAGTTTTCGCGGCGCATGTTTTCGATCAGTACCGACAAGTGCAGCTCACCACGACCGGATACCTTGAACTTATCCGCGGAATCACCCTCTTCGACACGCAGAGCGACGTTGTGAAGCAGCTCTTTCTCAAGACGCTCCTTGATATTCCGACTGGTGACGAACTTGCCTTCTTTGCCACAGAACGGTGAGTCGTTGACCTGGAAGGTCATGGACACGGTCGGCTCGTCCACCGTTAGCGGTGGCAACGCTTCGACATTGGCGGGATCACAAAGAGTATCTGAAATGAACAACGCATCCAGACCGCTCACACATACGATGTCGCCTGCTTGCGCTTCCTCGACTTCGACACGCTGCAAACCGGAGTGTCCCATGATCTTCAGAATGCGGCCCTGGCGCTTTTTACCGTCGGCGCCAATCGCGGCCACAGGCGAATTGGCCTTGATCTTGCCACGCATAATGCGACCGATACCAATCACCCCCAGGAAGCTGCTGTAGTCCAGCTGGGAAATCTGCATCTGGAACGGCCCATCGAGATCGACGGACGGAGCAGGCACGTGGTCAACAATCGCCTGGAAGACGGCATCCATGTTGTCATCGAGATTTTCATGATCCATCCCGGCGATGCCGTTGAGGGCACTGGCGTAAACGATGGGGAAATCCAGCTGCTCATCGGTGGCGCCCAGGTTGTCGAACAGATCAAACACCTGATCAACTACCCAGTCCGGACGGGCACCAGGACGGTCAATCTTGTTCACCACCACAATCGGATGCAGGCCGGCATCGAAAGCTTTTTGTGTCACAAAGCGGGTTTGCGGCATCGGGCCGTCAATGGAATCAACCACCAACAGCACACAATCGACCATACTCATCACCCGCTCTACTTCACCACCGAAGTCAGCGTGGCCTGGCGTGTCGACGATGTTGATATCGTAGTCGTTCCACTTCAGCGCCGTGTTCTTGGCCAGAATGGTGATACCACGTTCTTTTTCCTGGTCGTTGGAATCCATAACGCGCTCGCTTTCGAGCTCTTTGCGCTCAAGCGTACCGGACTGACGCAGCAACTGGTCTACCAGAGTGGTTTTACCATGGTCAACGTGGGCGATGATGGCGATATTACGAAGTTTTTCAATCACAAAAATAATCCTGCGGCATGCACTCAATGACCTGAGAGGGTCATTCGCAGGGTAATCCCTGACATGCCGTCTCAAATCCGTAAAATGAATTCATTCACCAGAACCGGCTGGCCCGGCGCCCTGCATACCGTTCGGAATTTTTCATCCAAAAGTCGCAGGGTAAAAATGAGGTGGCGCGCAGTATATCGAAAAGTCCGTGTCGTTTATATGAAGAAAAACGCCTATTCCTTACAATACCCCATTGCACCAATTTAGGTCGCAATACTTCGCCATGCACCATTTTGATGCACCAAAGCAGTGCTGATTACCAGGGCACCGCTTCCTCCACGCGCCAAAAAAGTCCGCCGCCCTTGTGGTTGCGCTTTTCTGGCGCACACCATACAAATTGGCAAGGCAATTGCTTTAGCCCTGTCAGCCGATTTTGCAGGTAAGAGGCCGCAGCTTTTGATAAGCTGCCTCAGCCTCAAAACAGATCGGAAGTCAGCACTGCTGAACGATCCGGCACAACGAACATGAAATCACCCGCCCGGCGGGAAACACCATGGAGCATGCACAATGTCCAAGACAGTTGATTTGATCAAAGAACACGAAGTCAAATGGGTTGACCTGCGTTTCACGGACAGCCGCGGTAAAGAGCAGCACGTCACACTGCCTGCCACCGAAGTAGACGACGACTTTTTCACCGATGGCAAGATGTTCGATGGCTCATCAATTGCCGGCTGGAAGGGCATCAACGAATCCGACATGATCCTGATGCCGGATGACGAAACTTCCGTTCTGGATCCGTTCACCGAAGAAACCACCGTTAACATTACCTGCAACATTGTAGAGCCTTCTACCATGCAGGGTTATGAGCGTGATCCGCGCTCTGTTGCCCGTCGTGCAGAGGAATACCTGAAGTCCACTGGCATCGCCGATAGCGCCCTGTTCGGCCCCGAGCCGGAATTCTTCGTGTTCGATTCCGTGAAGTGGGAAGTCGACATGAAAGGCGCCAGCTACTCGATCCACTCCGAAGAAGCTGCCTGGGTATCCGGCGAGGACTTCGATCGCAACAACATCGGTCACCGTCCGGGCGTAAAAGGCGGCTACTTCCCGGTTCCGCCAGTAGACAGTCTGCACGACTTGCGTGGCGCCATGTGTGCGGCCATGGAATCCATGGGCCTGGATATTGAGGTTCACCACCACGAAGTCGGCACAGCCGGCCAGTGCGAAATCGGCGTTGGCGCCAACACCCTGGTCAACAAGGCCAACGAAGTACAGATCCTCAAGTACTGCGTTCACAACGTAGCCCACGCTTACGGCAAGACCGCTACCTTCATGCCCAAGCCGGTCGTGGGTGACAACGGCTCCGGCATGCACGTGCACATGTCCCTGAGCAAGGACGGCAAGAACGTCTTCGCTGGTGACAGCTATGCAGGCCTGAGCGAATCCGCTTTGTACTACATCGGCGGCATCATCAAGCACGCCAAGGCGATCAACGCCTTCACCAACGCCTCCACCAACAGCTACAAGCGTCTGGTTCCCGGATTCGAAGCTCCGGTTATGCTGGCCTACTCCGCTCGCAACCGCTCCGCTTCCATCCGTATCCCGTACGTAAACAGCCCGAAGGCACGTCGTATTGAGGTGCGTTTCCCAGACGCGTCCGCCAACCCATACCTGGCGTTCGCAGCTCTGATGATGGCTGGTCTCGACGGCATCCAGAACAAGATCCACCCTGGCGATGCCATGGACAAGGATCTGTACGATCTGCCGAAGGAAGAAGCACTGAACATTCCGAAGGTTGCTGAAACCCTCGCGGAAGCCCTGGACTGCCTGGAAGCTGACCACGAGTTCCTGACTCGCGGCGGCGTCTTCACCGAAGATATGATTGCAGGCTACATTGATCTGAAGCGCGGTGAAGTTGAACGTCTGAACATGACAACTCACCCGGTTGAGTTCGATCTGTACTACTCCTGCTAAGCGCAGCCGCAGCTGATCTCCGGATCACAGCGTGAAAAAGCCCCGCCTCGGCGGGGCTTTTTTTTGTGACCCCCACCACAGTCCCTGTTGCCCTTAACGATATGTAACCCTTTGAACCCTCGCCACCATTGAAAACACCGACCCCGCCATTGATAATCAAATCAGGCAATCACTATAGGCTATCGGAATGAACTTACGGCTCGGATTATTCGCTGGCATTCTCGTATTCATCGCCGCCCCCGCCATGGCAGAGGTCTACAGAAATGTCGATGCTCAGGGCAATGTCACCTACTCTGATGAACCTTCGGATGGCGCAGAGGAAGTCAAGGTCAAGCCAGTAACAACGATCACCCTGCCCAAGCCGGCAGACGTTCGAGAGCCCGAGAGACTTCGCAAGGAAGTTGAAAAAGAAGGATCAGTTTACGACAACGTCCGAATCCTGGCCCCCAAGAACGATGAAGCCTTTCACAGCGGAAGTGGTGACGTAGCATTCCGAGTCACCAGCGCTCCGGGCCTGAGAGAGGGGCACCGCTACGAGGTTACCCTGGACGGCCAGCCCGTGGGACAGACCACGTCGAATACCCTTACGGTGCGGAACGTGTTCCGAGGCACCCACAATGCCGGCGTTCACATCATCGATGAAAAAGGCGTCCAGGTAAAAACCGGCGACGTCGTCCGCTTTACCATTCATCGTCCTTCCGTCAACAACTGATCCTCACGCCAACACGCTCTATTTTGGTGCGCTCGCACCATAAAAACGCCATACTCTGATCGGCAACGGGGCGTTTTGGCCGTAACACTAGGTGCCTCCTCTTTCAAATGCACTAAGCCCTAGCGCGCACGCTACCTATACAGCGCTATGCCCGCTAAGCGGGCACGCAACCTGGGCCGAACCCTCAAACTGGTTCACTTTTTGCAGAACCATGGATACCTGTTTTTGCCCATCAACCGAGACAGCAGCATGGCACTCTCAATGGCAGCCCCACAAATCAAAGCCAACGGCTACAAGAACATATTGGACAGCCTGACCACGGCCATCCTGGTACTGGGAGATGGTCTGCGTATCGAGTATCTGAACCCGGCGGCCGAGAGCCTGTTTGAGACCAGCATTACCAGAAGCCAGGGCCTGCCTATCCGGGATATTCTGGCAGACTCCGAAGACGCGCTGACAACGCTGCACGCAGCAGCCGACAATGGGCATTCGTACACTCGCCGCGAGGCAGAGTTTGTACTGACCAGCGGCTCACGGCTCACGGTCGATTATTCTGTATCCCCGATCAACCTCAGCCCTGTTGAACTGCTAATCGAGATTCAGCCCCGGGACCGCTTGCTGCGCATCAGCCGGGAGGAAGACATCATTTCCCAACAGGAAACCACCCGCATACTGGTGCGCGGCATGGCCCACGAAATCAAGAACCCCTTGGGTGGCATCCGCGGCGCGGCACAGCTACTGGACAGGGAACTGAGCGATGGAGATCAACGGGAGTATACCCAGGTCATCATCGCCGAAGCCGATCGCCTGCGGTCTCTTGTCGACCGGATGCTGGGACCCAACAAGGCTCTGAAACTCGCCCCCACCAACATTCATGAAGTACTGGAGCGGGTCAAGACCCTGCTGGAAGCCGAGAGCCGCGGTCGACTGACATTCCGTCGCGATTACGACCCCAGCCTGCCGGAATTCGAAGGTGACAAGGAGCAACTGATCCAGGCCTTCCTGAACATTGCCCGCAACGCAATGGAAGCAGCCTTCGAGAACCAGAGCGAGCATGCCGACGGAGAACCGCCAACCATTACCTTCCGTACCCGGGCCCTTCGCCAGTTCACCATCGGCCATAAACGTCACCGCCTGGTGTGTCGGGTTGACGTGATTGATAACGGCCCCGGCATCCCGCCGGATCTGCTACAGAACATTTTCTATCCAATGATCAGCGGCCGTGCCAGTGGCACCGGCCTGGGCTTGTCCATCACCCAAAGCATCATTGGACAACATCACGGGCTGGTTGAGTGCGAAAGCGAGCCCGGGAAAACCGATTTCATCATCTTCCTGCCTCTGGAGGACAACCAATGAGCCAACCGGCAAACGTCTGGATAATAGACGACGACCGTAGTATTCGCTGGGTGCTGGAACGCGCCCTGAACCAGGCCGGTATGCAGCCCCGGGTCTTCGAGAACGGTGAAAGCATCATGATGCGGCTGGAACACGAACAGCCCGACGCCATCATCAGCGATATTCGCATGCCCGGTCTGGATGGCATCACGCTGCTGTCCCAGATTGTCGAGGTGCACCCCGATCTCCCTGTCATCATCATGACCGCTCACTCCGATCTGGAAAGTGCCGTCACCAGCTACCAGACCGGCGCCTTTGAGTACCTGCCCAAACCCTTCGACGTGGACGATGCGGTCGCTCTGGTGAAGCGTGCAGTAGCGCACAGCCACGAACGCCGGGCCACCTCGGAACCCCAGGCAGAAAGCACCCAGCGCAACACCGAAATCATCGGCGAAGCGCCGGCGATGCAGGAAGTATTCAGGGCCATCGGCCGCCTGTCCCACTCCAACATCACGGTACTGATCAACGGTGAAAGTGGTACCGGTAAAGAGCTGGTCGCCCAGGCCCTTCACAACCACAGCCCGAGGGCCAACCACCCCTTTATCGCACTCAATATGGCGGCTATCCCCAAGGACCTGATTGAATCCGAACTGTTCGGGCACGAAAAAGGTGCATTCACCGGCGCCGGGGCAGCACGGCAGGGACGCTTTGAACAGGCCAACGGTGGCACCCTGTTCCTGGATGAAATCGGCGACATGCCAGCCGACACCCAGACCCGACTTTTGCGTGTGCTGGCGGACGGCGAATTTTACCGGGTCGGTGGCACCACGCCGATCAAGGTTGATGTGCGCATCATCGCAGCAACACACCAGGACCTGGAGAAACTGGTTCAGGGCGGTTCCTTCCGGGAAGACCTGTTTCACCGCCTGAACGTCATCCGGGTGCATCTGCCCAAACTGGCCGAGCGCCGGGAAGATATCCCCAAATTGATGCAGCACTTCCTGAAACGGGCGGCAAAAGAACTGACCGTGGAACCCAAGATTCTCAGGTCCGAGGCGGAGGAATACCTCACCACCCTGCCCTGGCCTGGCAACGTTCGCCAATTGGAGAACACCTGTCGCTGGCTGACCGTCATGGCCAGTGGCCGCGAAATCCATATCGATGACCTGCCGCCCGAGCTGCTCCATCAGGCGGAAACCCCGACCACAGGTCAGACCTGGCAGGAAGGCTTGCGCAACTGGGCGGAACAGGAGCTTAAACGAGGGCGCAAAGGCATCCTGGATACCGCAGTACCCGAATTCGAAAAAATCATGATCGAAACGGCACTCAAACACACGGGGGGGCGACGGCGAGATGCATCCATTCTTTTGGGATGGGGAAGGAACACCCTGACCCGGAAGATCAACGAACTGGGAATGGATCACCCTGAAGGTGATGAAGATTAGAAATTAAGCTGACCGGGACCAGGAGTTCAATCCTGGCCCCGCTCCGACGACCTTAGTCGTCATGCCCGGAGTAATTCTTCAGAACGGAATATCGTCGTCAAAATCATCCACCGGCTCAGGCATGCTGCCCTGCGACGGCTGACTGTAACCGCCAGACTGCGGCTGCGGCTGCGGCTGGTTGCCCTGATTGGCGGGCGGTGCGTTGTAACTGGACTGCTGTTGCTGGGGCCGACCTGCGGGCGCACCCTGGCTCATGCCACCTTCACCACCGCGGCTATCGAGCATCTGCATCTGGCCATTGATATCCACCACCACTTCCGTGGTGTATCGATCCTGACCGTCCTGTCCCTGCCATTTACGGGTTTGCAACTTGCCTTCGATATAGACCTTGGACCCCTTACGCAGGTACTGGCCGGCCACTTCGGCAATCTTGCCGAACATCACAATGCGGTGCCATTCGGTTTTCGGCACCATCTGACCGGTTTGCCTGTCCTTGTAACTTTCATCCGTGGCAAGGTTCAGGTTTACCACCGCATTGCCATTGGGTGTGTAACGGGTCTCCGGGTCCTGCCCCAGATTGCCGATAAGTATGACCTTGTTTACGCCTCGTGCCATGATCTGCTCCTGACTCAGTTTTCAGGGATGACCCAACCTCCGTGCGGGCCTCCAAATTTCAAGAACTGCTACCCTGCCGGACAAACGGAAAGTCCGCAAGTAACCCCTCATCAAATAGTTGGCGATCCACCTTCAGGTAAGCGGTGTCCGCGTCTTCAAGGATCACCACATCCTGCACACCAGGAAGCTGACGAAAGGCATCGTCAATACTATCAAACTGGCTGTGCGCCACTTGCCGTAACTGTACCACGAAACTGGTGGTGTAACCCGGGGAAGGCATTGTCAATGCTACCACCAGCCACAACACCAGCACGGCTGCCATCAGCCACAACACACCGCTGACGCCTATCTGTTCCAACAGCACGCCACCAACGGCTCCACCGATAAAAGCACCGAGAAACTGGGACGTGGAATACACCCCCATGGCCGTGCCCTTACTTGCCGCCGGTGATTCCTTGCTGATCAGCGAAGGCAGGCACGCCTCAAGCAGGTTGAACGCCATGAAGAAGAAAAATAGCACCGCCCAGGCGGCATAGAGACTGACACTTACCTGCGCCAGCCCCGCCGTTGCCAGAGTTAACAGCCCAATGGCGCCACACAGCACCGGCTTCATCTTGCGTTTTTTCTCGCCGATGATGATAAACGGCACCATCGCAAAGAACGAAGTGACCATAACCGTCAAATAGAACCACCAGTGAGACGATGATGGCAGGCCCAACTGATCCTGCAACAGAGTCGGAAACACCAGAAAAATGGCGGTCAGTGCCAGATGAAGGGCAAAAATACCGAAGTCCAGACGAAGCAGGCGGCGATCTGACAGTACTCTGGAGAGCATAGCCTTCGCGGGTCGGGTATCCGCACTGATTTTGTGCTGATGCGGGGTGGGCACCAGACGCCAAACAACCAGCATCGCCACCAGCGCCAGCACAGCCGTAAGGTAAAACAGACCTGACAGGCCAAAGGCGGATCCGATAAGGGGGCCAAGCACCAGGGAGACGGAAAACGACAACCCGATGGAAATCCCCACCGTTGCCATCGCCTTGGTCCGCTCCTCTTCCCGCGTCAGGTCACTGAGCAAGGCCATCAACACACTGGCGATGGCACCCGCGCCCTGTAGGATCCGTCCGGCAATAACAACGTATATGGAATCTGTTGATGCGGCCACAAGACTGCCTGCGGCAAAGAGGATCAGTCCGATGTAGATCATGCGCTTGCGGCCTACGCGATCCGACAGCAGACCGAAGGGAATCTGCAACAACGCCTGACTCAGACCGTAGGCACCGATAGCCAGACCAATCAGCGCCGGAGTCGATCCCTGCAGGTCGTCGCCTAGCAGGACAAACACCGGCATCACCATGAACAGGCCCAGCATCCGCATGGCATAAACCGATGCCAACGCCGCTACTGATCGCCTTTCAAGTGCATTCATGGGGGAGCCTTTCATTAATTCGGTTTCTGGCGGACAGCCGCCTTTCCGGAAACCGCGCATTGTACCAGAACACGGTTCGTCACGGCACAGGGACAAACCGCATAGTCACTTACCATCACGGCTTTCGCCGGGCGGGTTATAACACGGTATAATCCCGTTTTTTCTTCGAGCGAGGTGTTATGGATCATATCCAGATCAAAGGGGCGCGGACCCACAACCTGAAGAACATCGACCTGGATATGCCGAGGGACAAGCTGATCGTGATTACCGGCCTGTCCGGCTCCGGCAAGTCCTCCCTTGCCTTCGACACCCTTTATGCGGAGGGGCAGCGCCGCTATGTGGAGTCCCTCTCCACCTACGCACGCCAGTTCCTCTCAATGATGGAAAAGCCAGATGTGGACCACATCGAAGGTCTGTCACCGGCGATTTCCATTGAGCAGAAATCCACCTCCCACAATCCCCGCTCCACCGTAGGCACCATCACCGAGATATACGATTATCTGCGGTTGCTGTTCGCCCGTGCGGGCGAACCCCGCTGCCCGGACCACGGCCAGCCCCTGGAGGCCCAGACCGTCAGCCAGATGGTGGACCAGGTACTGGCTATGCCCGAGGACAGCAAGCTGATGATCCTTGCCCCGGTTATCCGCGACCGTAAGGGCGAACACCTCCAGGTGGTGGAGACCATGCGTAGTCAGGGCTTCATCCGGTTGCGTATCGACGGCACAGTGTATGACATCGATGACCTGCCGACACTGGACAAAAAGCGCAAACACCAGATCGACGTGGTCGTCGACCGCTTCAAGGTCAAGCCCGGCCTGGAACAACGTCTGGCGGAAAGCTTCGAGACCGCGCTGGCCCTGGCCGATGGTATTGCACTGGTTGCCCCCATGAGCGGTGACGGCGAGGAGCATACGTTCTCTGCCCGCTATGCCTGCACCTTGTGTGGCTATTCCCTGAGCGAACTGGAGCCCCGGCTGTTTTCCTTCAACAACCCGGCCGGCGCCTGTCCGACCTGTGACGGCCTGGGCGTGAAGCAGTTTTTCGACCCCGAGAAAATCGTCCAGCATCCAGAAGCCAATCTGGCGGCGGGCGCTATCAAGGGCTGGGATCGACGCGCGGTCTATTATTTCCAGATGCTAACCAGCGTCGCCGAACACTATGACGTCGACATGGAAACGCCGTGGGTGGATTTACCCGAGGATTTCCGCCAAACGCTGCTATACGGATCAGGCACCGAAGATATCCCCTTCCGCTACGTAAATTCCCGCGGCCACATTATGGAAAAGGCGCATCCGTTTGAAGGTATCCTGCCCAACCTCGAGCGCCGCTACCGGGAAACCGAATCCCAGAGCATGCGGGAAGAACTCGCGCGCAACCTGAGCACGCAACCCTGTAAGGATTGTCACGGCTCACGCCTGCGGCGCGGTGCGCGCCATGTGTTCGTCGAGAACCACAATATTTCCGACGTGACTCACCTTCCGGTGGGCGACGCTCATGACTATTTCGAAACCCTGGCCCTGCCGGGTCGAAAGGGCGAGATTGCTGAAAAGATTCTCAAGGAAGTTCGTCAGCGCCTGCAATTTCTGGTGAACGTCGGCCTGGAGTACCTGACACTGGAGCGCAGTGCTGACACCCTGTCCGGTGGCGAAGCTCAGCGTATCCGCCTGGCCAGCCAGATCGGCGCCGGCCTGGTCGGGGTGATGTACATCCTCGATGAGCCGTCTATCGGCCTCCATCAGCGCGACAATGACCGCCTGCTCGCCACCCTCACCCACCTCCGGGACCTCGGCAATACCGTGATCGTCGTTGAGCATGACGAAGACGCCATTCGTGCAGCCGACCACGTGATCGACATTGGCCCCGGCGCCGGCGTTCACGGCGGCCAAATCATTGCCCAGGGAACCCCCGAAGACATCATAGCCAACAACGACTCCCTCACCGGGCAGTACCTGAATGGCACCCGTGAGATTGCCATCCCCGCAACCAGAAACACCGGCAGCGGCAAGCAGCTTACCCTCTCCGGCGCCAGCGGTAACAATCTGCAGAACGTCACGCTTAATATTCCACTAGGCATCATGACGTGCATAACCGGCGTGTCCGGTTCCGGGAAGTCCACCCTGATCAACGGGACACTTTATCCGGTCGCCGCCGCCAAGCTGAACAAGGCGACCAGCCTCACCCACGCCCCCTATGAAAAGCTCAAGGGCCTGGACCACCTGGACAAAGTCATAGATATCGACCAAAGCCCGATCGGACGCACACCACGCTCCAACCCGGCCACCTATACCGGGCTGTTCACACCAATCAGGGAACTCTTTGCCGGCACCCAGGAAGCACGGTCCCGCGGCTATAAACCCGGCCGCTTCAGCTTCAACGTCAAGGGCGGCCGCTGCGAGGCCTGCCAGGGCGACGGGGTGATCAAGGTAGAAATGCACTTCCTCCCGGACGTGTACGTGCCCTGCGATGTCTGTAAGGGCAAACGCTACAACCGGGAAACCCTGGAAGTCCGCTACAAGGGCAAGAATATCCACGAAGTGCTGGAAATGACCGTCGAGGAAGGCCGGGAATTCTTTGACCCGGTTCCCTTCATTGCCCGCAAGCTACAGACCCTGATTGACGTCGGCCTGTCCTACATCCGCCTTGGCCAAAGCGCCGTCACCCTATCAGGAGGCGAAGCCCAGCGGGTCAAACTGGCGAAAGAGCTGTCCAAGCGGGACACCGGCAAAACGCTCTACATCCTCGACGAACCCACCACAGGTCTGCATTTCTACGACATCCAGCAGCTGCTGAACGTGCTGCAACGCCTGCGCGACCACGGCAACACCATCGTGGTGATCGAACACAACCTGGATGTAATAAAAACTGCGGACTGGATCGTCGATCTTGGTCCGGAAGGTGGCTCCGGTGGCGGCCAGATCATCGCTGAAGGTACTCCCGAGCAGGTCGCCAAGAACGCCAGATCCCACACGGGACACTATCTTAAGCCTATGCTAGAGAAATAAAACAGACTATCCCTACTAGCTAAGACGGGCCTGGGGTGGGGTGTCTTTTCTGACGGAACAAAGGTGTCTGAGCGCAGCGAGTTCTTTTTCCATAAGAAAAGACACCCCACCCCAGGCCCAGTCCGCCAACAAGCAGGCCAGTCACACGCATTACGGTCCAAGACATTTCTTCAGACCAAAAAAAACCGGAGGTCACCCCCCGGTTTTTTTCTGGACAATTCCGAAGAATTTACTCTTCGTCGTCGTCCACCTCTTCCGCTTCGATATCCAGCGGACGGCCAACCAGCTCGACGAATGCCATCGGGGCATTGTCGCCGGCACGGAAGCCGCACTTCAGGATACGAAGGTAACCACCCGGACGCTCGCTATAGCGGGGACCCAGCTCATCAAAGAGCTTGGCAACCGCAGCATCGTTGCGCAGGCGAGAAAACGCCAGACGACGATTCGCGACCGAATCATTCTTGGAGAGCGTGATCAAAGGCTCAGCTACACGACGAAGCTCTTTGGCTTTCGGCAGCGTTGTCTTGATCAGCTCGTGTTCAACCAGTGACGCAGTCATGTTACGGAACATGGCCTTGCGATGCGCACTGGTCCTGCTGAACTTACGACCACTCTTACGATGACGCATTGCTCTGATTCCTTACCTTAAACTAATCGGCGATTAACCGCCCAGTACCCGGTCGTCGCCACGAAGGCTAGCCGGCGGCCAGTTATCAAGACGCATACCCAGTGACAGACCGCGGGACGCGAGCACGTCCTTGATCTCGGTAAGCGACTTTTTACCAAGGTTAGGCGTCTTCAGCAGCTCAACTTCTGTGCGCTGGATCAGATCGCCGATGTAGTAGATGTTCTCAGCCTTCAAGCAGTTCGCTGAACGCACAGTCAATTCCAGATCATCCACCGGACGCAGCAGAATCGGATCAATCTCTTCCTCTTCCTCTACTCGCTCCGGTTCTTTCTCGTGATCGAAATCAACAAACACCGCCAGTTGCTGCTGGAGAATGGTTGCGGCCCGGCGAATCGCTTCTTCCGGATCGATGGTACCATTGGTTTCCAGATCAATAACCAGCTTGTCCAGGTCAGTGCGCTGCTCTACCCGTGCACTTTCCACGGCATAAGCAACACGACGAACCGGACTGAAAGTTGCATCCAGCTGCAGGCGTCCGATAGCGCGAGTTTCGTCCTCGTCCAGACCCCGCTGATCGGCAGGCTCATAGCCGCGACCACGAGCAACCTTCAGGCGCATGTTCACTTCACCCTTTTCACTGAGGTGACAGATCACATGATCCGGGTTGGTGATCTCGACATCATGATCCAGCTTGATATCTCCGGCTGTGACAGCACCCGGGCCTTTCTTGCTGAGGGTAACCTCGGCTTCATCCCGACCGCCCATCTTGACAGCTACGCCCTTGAGATTCAGAAGAATCTCGATGACGTCTTCCTGGACACCCTCGATTGCGCTGTACTCATGCAGAACGCCGTCAATCTGTGCTTCGGTGATCGCACAGCCCGGCATTGAGGACAAGAGTATACGACGCAGTGCGCTGCCCAGGGTATGGCCGAAACCTCTTTCCAGAGGCTCCAGCGTTACCTTGGCGCGCATGGCGCTTGATTCTTTCACGTCAATGGTACGAGGTGTCAATAACTCATGTACTGAACGCTGCATAGACGCCCCTAATTGCTCTCGTTGCTAACTGGGCTTTACTTGGAGTAAAGCTCGACGATGAGGTTCTCGTTGATGTCGGCCGGCAATTCAGTGCGCTCAGGCACTGACCTGTAAACGCCGGACATCTTGCTGGCGTCGACCTCTACCCAGCTCACCGGTGCGCGGCTTGCAGACAGATCCAGCGCGCCTTTAACGCGAAGCTGGTTTTTTGCCTTTTCACGCACGCTCACAACATCACCCGGCTTAACCTGGTAGGAAGGAATGTTCACTACCTTGTCGTTGACCAGGATCGCCTTGTGAGAAACGAGCTGACGGGATTCAGCACGGGTAGAACCAAAACCCATGCGATATACAACGTTGTCGAGACGCCCTTCAAGCAGCTGCAGCAGGTTTTCACCCGTTGCACCTTTGATGCGGGCAGCCTCTTTGTAGTAGTTACGGAACTGCTTCTCAAGCACACCGTAAATACGACGGACTTTCTGTTTTTCACGAAGCTGTACGCCGTACTCGGACAGACGACCGCGACGCGCGCCGTGCATACCCGGCGGAGTCTCGATGTTGCACTTTGAATCGAGCGCGCGAACACCGCTCTTCAGAAAAAGATCTGTCCCTTCACGACGAGACAGCTTGCACTTCGGGCCTATATAACGAGCCATTTTTCACTGTCTCCTGTGTTAGACGCGGCGCTTTTTGGGCGGACGACAACCGTTATGGGGAATCGGCGTCACATCAGTGATGTTAGTGATCTTGTAGCCGCACGCGTTAAGCGCGCGAACCGCAGATTCACGTCCGGGCCCCGGACCTTTAACCTCTACGTCCAGGTTTTTAAGGCCGTATTCAGCAGCCGCATTACCGGCTCTTTCAGCTGCTACCTGCGCAGCAAAAGGTGTACTCTTGCGTGACCCACGGAAACCGGAACCACCAGAGGTAGCCCAGGACAGGACGTTGCCCTGACGGTCAGAAATGGTCACGATAGTGTTGTTGAAGGACGCGTGAATGTGCGCGACGCCATCAACAACCGTCTTTTTCACCTTTTTACGGGTACGTGTACCTGGCTTTGCCATGTTTGCCTACCTGTTACTTACGAATAGGTTTGCGAGGACCTTTACGGGTGCGTGCGTTGGTCTTTGTGCGCTGGCCACGGACCGGAAGGCCATGACGATGACGCAGACCACGGTGGCAACCGAGATCCTTCAAACGCTTAATGTTCATCTGAACTTCACGACGCAGATCGCCTTCAACGGCCAGCTTGCCTACTTCAGTACGAAGTGATTCAAGCTGCTCGTCGGACAGGTCTTTGACCTTGACGTCCGGCTTGACGCCGGTTGCATCGCAAAGCTTCTGGGCTGCTGTCCGGCCGACTCCAAAGATGTAAGTCAGCGAGATAACAGCATGTTTGTGATCGGGTATATTGACACCGGCTATACGTGCCATCCAAATTACTCCGCGTTCAAAGCTTTGCTGTGTGAATTTTCCGCCACTATAAAAGGGCGCGAAATAATAGCGCCTGACCCCACCTGAGGTCAAGCGCTATTAATCGTACCCTCTGCAATGTCAGTGCTGAATCCGTAAGGATTAACCCTGGCGCTGCTTGTGACGAGGCTCCGAGCAAATGACTCTTACTGAGCCATTGCGACGAATTACTTTGCAGTTACGGCAAATTTTCTTTACCGAAGCGCGTACTTTCATTGTCGACTCCAGTTTTCAAGGGGAACGGGATTAACCGTTCCGACCATAGCCCTTGAGATTGGACTTCTTCATCAACGAATCATATTGATGAGACATCAGGTGCGACTGAACCTGAGCCATGAAATCCATCACCACGACTACAACAATCAGCAGTGACGTGCCGCCCAGATAGAACGGAACATTCCCGGCCACCATCAGGAACTGAGGGAACAGGGAAACTGCTGCAATGTACATTGCACCGAACAGAGTCAGCCGGGTCAGAACGCCATCGATATACTTGGCCGTCTGATCACCGGGACGAATGCCCGGAATAAACGCTCCAGAGCGCTTGAGGTTATCCGCAACTTCTTTCGGGTTGTACATCAGCGCTGTGTAGAAGAAGCAGAAGAAAACCACTGCTGCCGCAAACAGGATGATATACAACGGCTGGCTTGGCGCCAGTGCCTGGGAGATATCACTCAGCCACTCCATGCCTTCGCCCTGACCAAACCACTGCCCCAGAGATGCCGGGAACAACAGGATGGAGGAAGCAAAGATGGGCGGAATAACACCGGCCATATTGACCTTCAGCGGCAGATGGCTGGACTGCTGGGCAAAGACCCGGCGGCCCTGCTGGCGCTTGGCGTAGTTGATAGTCAGACGACGCTGACCGCGCTCCATGAACACCACGAAGCCAACCACGGCAATAGCCAACACACCAATGCCCAGAACAACGAGAAGACTCATCTCACCATTCCGGGCCTGCGACAGAGTCTGACCGATAGCACCGGGCAAGCCAGCAACGATACCCGCGAAAATCAGCAGGGAAATACCGTTACCGACGCCACGCTCGGTGATCTGCTCACCCAGCCACATCATGAAGACGGCACCACTGACGAAGGAAACAACTGCCACAAAGTGGAAGCTGAAACTGTCGTTAAAGGTGACGCCCTGAGATGCCAGACCGACAGAAATACCAAAGCCCTGAACCAGGGCCAGGATAACCGTACCATACCGCGTGTACTGACTGATCTTACGACGACCAGCCTCGCCTTCTTTCTTCAGCTGCTCAAGCTGCGGACTGACCGCAGTCATGAGCTGCATGATGATGGATGCAGAGATGTACGGCATGATACCGAGTGCGAAGATACTCATGCGCTCAAGCGCACCACCGGAAAACATGTTGAACAGGCTCAGGATTGTACCCTGATTCTGATCAAACAATGCTGCCAGGCGGTCAGGGTTTATACCCGGCACCGGAATATGGGCACCGATCCGGTACACCAACAATGCCAGGAAGACGAACCAGAGCCGCGAACGCAGCTCCGCCAGTCCTTTTCCCGCGCCCGCAGGCAATGATGCTGTCTTGGCCATTTAGTCCTCGACTCGCCTTAGTCTTCGACTTTTCCACCCGCGGCAGTAATCGCCTCGCGTGCGCCCTTGGTCACTCGCAGACCTTTGACGGTTACCGCCCGGCTCAGTTCGCCGGAAAGGATAACCTTGGCTTCGCGAATTTCTTCACGAACGATGTCTGCTTTCTTGAGTGCTTCGAGGTCAACTACGTCACCCTCTACCTTCGCCAGTTCGTTCAGGCGAATCTCAGCCACATAACGCTGCTGACGAGAAGTAAAACCAAACTTCGGCAGACGGCGGGCCAACGGCTGCTGACCACCCTCGAAACCAGGAGCAACACTGCCACCGGAACGGGATTTCAGACCCTTATGACCACGGCCACCGGTTTTACCGAGACCGCTACCGATACCGCGACCTACGCGCTTGGCTGCAGGACGTGAACCGGGATCCGGACTAAGTTCGTTCAGACGCATCTTAGTTCTCCTCAACCCGAACCAGGTAATCAACCCGGTTGATCATGCCGCGGATGGAAGGTGTATCTTCCACTTCCACGGTGTGACCGATTTTACGAAGACCCAGGCCCTTGACGCACAGTTTGTGCTTGGGCTGGCAGCCGATTGGGCTGCGGGTCAGTGTAACTTTGATCGTTTTTGCGTTCGCCATGACTTCAACCCAGAATCTCTTCCACGGTTTTACCGCGCTTGGCTGCAATATCCTCAGGCGCCTGTGTCGCCTGGAGACCCTTGATGGTGGAACGTACCACGTTCACCGGGTTGGTAGACCCGTAACACTTGGACAGTACGTTCTGAACACCGGCAACTTCCAGTACCGCACGCATCGCACCACCGGCGATGATTCCAGTACCTTCAGACGCAGGCTGCATGTAGACTTTGGAGCCGCCATGCTGAGCCTTGACCGCGTATTGCAGAGTGGTGCCGTCCAGCGGAACCTCTACCATGTTTTTACGTGCAGCTTCCATGGCTTTTTGGATAGCGACCGGCACTTCACGCGCCTTGCCACGACCAAAACCAACGCGACCTTTACCATCACCCACTACAGTCAGTGCGGTGAAGGCGAAAATACGGCCACCTTTTACAACCTTGGCGACACGATTGACCTGAACCAGCTTCTCCTGGAGCTCAGGCGCCTTCTGTTCGTTAACGCTCATCTTCTCCACCTCTTAGAATTGCAAGCCAGCTTCACGGGCTGCGTCGGCCAGAGCCTGAACGCGGCCGTGATAACGGTAACCGGAGCGGTCAAAAGCAACCTGCTCAACACCTGCTGCCTTGGCACGCTCAGCAATCAGCTGACCGACCTTTTTGGCAGCGTCCACGTTACCGGTTGCACCCTGGCGCAGGTCCTTATCCAACGTGGAGGCAGCCGCCAGCACCTTGCTGCCGTCTGCAGTCGTAACCTGGGCATACATGTGCCGCGGTGTACGATGTACACACAGGCGGTTGGTACCCAGCTTACGGATCTTCATGCGCACTTTGCGTGCGCGACGCAATCTTTCGTTATTCGCGCTCATAGTCCCGCCTTATTTCTTCTTGGCTTCTTTGCGTCTGACCTGCTCATCCGCATAACGCACACCCTTGCCTTTATAAGGCTCTGGCGGACGGAATGCACGGATCTCAGCAGCGACCTGGCCAACCTGTTGCTTGTCGATTCCGCGAATCACAACTTCCGTATTAGACGGAGTTTCAGCGGTAATCCCCTCGGGCAGCTCATACTCAACCGGGTGTGAAAAACCCAGTGTCAGATTGAGCTTCTTACCTTGCGCCTGGGCACGGTAGCCTACGCCCGTCAGCGCGAGCTTGCGCTCGAAGCCTGTGGTCACACCGGTCACCATGTTGTTGACCAATGCGCGGGTAGTACCAGCAAGAGCGCGGGACTGTTTGGCTCCATCACGGGCGGCGAAGCGCAGAACATTCTCTTCCTGCGTCACGTCAACCACATGGTGGATGGTGAATTGAAGCGATCCCTTGGACCCCTTCACATTAATTTCCTGTCCGTTCAGCTTAACCTCAACACCGGAAGGCAGCACGACAGGATTATTGGCAACCCTGGACATGTGGTTCTCCTAGAATACGGTGCAGATGACTTCGCCACCCACGCCAGCAGCACGTGCGGCGCGGTCTGTCATAACGCCCTTGGACGTTGAGACAATCGCGACTCCCAGACCACCGGATACTTTCGGCAGTTCCCCAGCGCCTTTGTACTGGCGCAGACTCGGACGGCTGACCCGCTTGATCTCTTCAATAACCGGCTTGCCGCCGAAATATTTCAGAGTAATCGTCAGCTCGGGCTTCGCGTCAGCTGAAACGGAAAAATCGTCAACGTAACCCTCGTCCTTCAGGACCTGGGCCACGGAGATTTTCATCTTTGAAGACGGCATGGCCACGTCGGCCTTCTGTGCCATCTGTGCATTACGAATACGTGTAAACATATCCGCAAGCGTATCTTGCATACTCATTGGTATGAGGCTCCTGATCTTTTTAGTTGTGCAGCGGCGTGCCGCACCGCTTACCAACGGGCACCTGACCGGGTGGCCAGGGTGCCTGTCTTACCAGCTTGCCTTGGTCAGACCCGGTACGTCACCGCGCATTCCGTATTCACGGAGTTTGATCCGTGAAAGCTCGAACTTGCGCAGAACGCCGTGGGGGCGACCAGTCACCTGGCAACGATTACGAAGACGTGACGGGCTGGCATCACGAGGAAGCTGTTGCAGCTTCATCTGTGCGTCCCAACGCTCTTCATCGCTGGTATTCGGGTTCTTGATAATCGCCTTGAGCTCGGCACGCTTCGCTGCAAACTTCGCAACGGTCTTTTCGCGCTTGAGCTCACGGTTCTTCATGGAAACCTTAGCCATTACACTCGTTCCTTATTTCTTGAACGGAAAGCCAAAGGCTTTCAACAGTTCGCGACCTTCGTCGTCGGTACCGGCAGTGGTGGTAATGGTGATGTCCAGACCACGGATCTTGTCGACTTTGTCGTACTCGATCTCAGGGAAAATGATCTGCTCACGCACACCCATGCTGTAGTTACCGCGACCGTCGAACGACTTGGGATTCAGACCACGGAAGTCACGAACGCGGGGAACCGCGATGTGAACCAGGCGATCAAAGAAGTCCCACATACGCTCGCCACGCAGGGTAACCTTACAACCGATAGGCCAACCTTCACGGATTTTGAAGCCCGCGACGGATTTACGTGCCTTGGTGACAACCACTTTCTGACCTGCCAGGCGCTCAAGATCCGCCACGGCATTCTCAATCAGCTTCTTGTCACCAACCGCTTCGCCGACACCCATGTTCAGGGTGATCTTTTCGATACGCGGCACCTGCATAATGTTCTTGTAGCCGAACTCTTTCTGCAGGGCGGGTACCACTTCCTTACTGTACTGCTCTTTCATGTTAAGCATCGTAACCACCACCGCTTACTGGTTATCGACAGCTTCGTTCGTGGACTTGAAGATCCGCACTTTGGCGCCGTCTTCCTTGATCTGGAAGCCTACGCGATCGGCTTTGCCGGTCTGCGGATTAAAAATAGCCACGTTGGAAGCCTGGATAGGTGCTTCTTTTTCGACGATGCCACCTGGGGTGCCCAGCATCGGGTTCGGCTTGGTGTGCTTCTTGATCATATTGATCCCAGAAACTACTACCCGGCCATCGTCCTGAACCTTCAGGACTTTACCACGTTTGCCTTGGTCTTTCCCCGTAGTGACGATTACTTCGTCATCTCGTTTGATCTTTTTCATAACCGGCCTCTGGTCCTTAAAGTACTTCGGGTGCCAGTGAGATAATTTTCATGAACTTTTCATTACGCAGTTCACGGGTAACCGGTCCGAAGATACGGGTACCAATCGGTGCGTCCTGATTGTTCAGAAGTACTGCCGCGTTTCCGTCGAAACGGATAAGCGACCCGTCGGGACGACGTACACCCTTGCGGGTACGTACAACGACAGCTTTCAGGACCTGGCCTTTCTTCACTTTACCGCGGGGGATGGCTTCCTTGACGGTCACCTTGATGACATCCCCTACGCTGGCATAACGCCTGTGTGAACCGCCCAGGACCTTGATGCACATCACCTGACGCGCACCGCTGTTATCCGCGACTTCAAGCATTGTTTGAGTCTGAATCATGGTTGTTCTCCGGGCGAGTTACACCTTGGATGCACGTTCGGTGACTTCCACCAGGGCCCAGCTCTTGGTCTTGGAGACCGGACGGGTTTCCTGAATGGTCACAGTGTCACCGACATTGCACTGATTGCTCTCATCATGAGCGTGGATCTTGGTCGAGCGCTTCATGTACTTACCGTACAGCGGGTGTTTCACCTGGCGCTCCACCAGGACCACGATGGACTTCTCCATCTTGTTGCTCACGACCTTGCCGCTCAGAGTTCTGGCAGTTTGGGTAGCTTCGGTCATGTCACTGTCCTGCCTTTTCATTCAATACTGTTTTCACGCGAGCGATGTCGCGCTTCACATTGCCGAGAAGGTGAGACTGATTCAGCTGACCTGTCGCCTTACGCATGCGCAGGTTGAACTGCTCCTTCAGGAGGTCGATCAGCTCTTTGTTCAGCTCCTCGACGGACTTTTCACGCAGCTCTGTTGCTTTCATCACATCACCGTCCTCGTTACAAAGGTGGTCTGTACCGGCAATTTGGCCGCAGCAAGAGTGAACGCGTCACGAGCGATTTCCTCGGAAACACCTTCCATCTCATACAGCATCCGGCCCGGCTGGATTTCAGCCACCCAATACTCGACAGAACCCTTACCTTTACCCATTCGAACTTCAAGCGGCTTGCCAGTGATCGGCTTGTCCGGGAACACCCGGATCCAGATCTTACCGCCCCGCTTGATACGACGAGTCATGGTACGACGCGCCGCCTCAATCTGGCGCGCAGTTATACGCCCACGGCTGGTCGCCTTCAATCCGTATTCACCGAAGCTCACCTTGTTAGCGCGGTGCGCGAGACCGGTGTTACGGCCTTTCATTACCTTGCGAAATTTGGTGCGTTTTGGTTGCAGCATTAGAGTGCCCCTTTACTTAGAACCTTTCTTCCCAGAGGCTTTCTTGTCAGCACGGACCTGCTCCATACCACCAAGAATCTCACCTTTGAAGATCCATACCTTGACGCCGATTACGCCGTAAGTGGTATGCGCTTCGTAGGTTGCGTAATCAATATCTGCACGCAGAGTGTGCAGAGGTACACGACCTTCGCGATACCACTCGGAACGCGCAATTTCAGCACCCCCGAGACGACCGCCTACCTGGATCTTGATACCCTTGGCACCCTGACGCATGGCGTTCTGTACCGCACGCTTCATAGCGCGACGGAACATCACACGACGCTCCAGCTGGCCGGCAACGTTTTGCGCTACCAGGCGGGCATCCAGGTCCGGCTTGCGGACTTCTTCGATGTTGATGTGCACAGGCACACCCATCATGTCGCTGACTTCGCGACGCAGACGGTCAACATCTTCACCCTTCTTACCGATAACAATACCGGGACGGGCTGTATGGATCGTGATACGGGCGTTCTGAGCAGGGCGCTCGATCACAATCTTGCTGACAGACGCCTTAACCAGACGCTTGTCGAGGAATTCACGAACCTGAATGTCGTTCAACAGGTTGTTCGCGTATTCCGCTTTTTCGGCATACCACACTGAGTTGTGCTCTTTGATCACACCCAGGCGCATGCCGGTTGGATTTACTTTATGACCCATCTGAGCATCTCCTACTTGTCGGCGACCTTGACGGTGATATGACAGGTGCGCTTGAAAATCCGGTCAGCGCGCCCCTTGGCTCGAGCTTTGATTCGCTTGAGCGTCGGACCCTCATCCACCATAACGGTGGAAACCCGCAGATCATCTACGTCCAGACCTTCGTTGTGCTCAGCATTGGCAATGGCGGATTCAAGAGCTTTCTTGATCACGACCGCTGCCTTTTTCGGGCTGAAAGTCAGAATGTTCAGGGCATCCTCAACAGCTTTGCCGCGTACCTGGTCAGCGACAAGACGTGCTTTCTGAGCTGAGAGGTTAGCGCCCTTGTACTTGGCTGCTACTTCCATTTCTATTCCCTCACAATCAGCGTTTAGCTTTCTTGTCGGCCGCATGACCACGATAAGTACGCGTTGCCGCGAACTCACCCAGCTTATGACCGACCATATCTTCGGTGACATAAACCGGCACGTGCTGCTTGCCGTTGTGGACTGCAATGGTCAGGCCTACCATCTCCGGAAACACTGTCGACCGGCGGGACCAGGTTTTGATCGGTCGCTTGTCGTTCGCTTCCAGAGCTGCCTCGACCTTCTTCAACAGATGCAGGTCTATAAAAGGACCTTTCTTTAAAGAACGTGGCACAGCAATTACCTCTATGTAGTCGTTTACTTGGCCGAACGACGACGTACTATCATCTTGTCAGTACGCTTGTTCTTACGAGTCTTATGCCCTTTGGTCGGAACACCCCACGGAGTAACCGGGTGACGCCCGCCAGAGGTACGCCCTTCACCACCACCATGTGGGTGGTCAACTGGGTTCATAGCAACACCACGTACTGTTGGACGTTTACCGCGCCAACGTGATGCACCCGCTTTACCAAGCTGCTTGAGGCTGTGCTCGCTGTTGGACACTTCACCCAACGTTGCGCGACAGTCAACAAGCACCTTACGCATTTCACCTGAGCGCAGGCGGATGGTGGCATAAGCCCCTTCCCGAGCAACCAGCTGTACGGATGCGCCCGCGGAGCGAGCCAGCTGGGCACCTTTGCCAGGCTTGAGTTCGACGCAGTGGATCACGGAACCGACCGGAATATTCCGGAGCGGAAGCGTGCTGCCCACCTTGATCGGCGCGTCGATACCGGAACGCACAGGGTCTCCGATCTGCATACCTTTGGGAGCGATGATGTAACGACGCTCGCCATCGGCGTACTTCAGGAGCGCGATGTGCGCAGAGCGGTTCGGATCATATTCCAGGCGCTCAATAGTCGCCGGGATACCATCTTTGGTCCGCTTGAAGTCAATGACGCGGTAGTGCTGCTTGTGGCCACCACCAACGTGACGGGTAGTGATGCGACCAAAATGGTTACGACCACCCGATTTACTCTTAGTTTCTACCAACGGCTCGTAAGGGCGCCCTTTGTGCAGATCAGGGTTGTAGAGCTTTACAACGTGACGGCGGCCGGCAGATGTTGGCTTGGTTTTGACGATCGGCATATTACGACCCCTTTACCTTATTCCACATCCAGAAAATCGATGTCCTGACCTTCCGCAAGCTTTACATAAGCCTTGCGCAGATCATTACGCTTGCCGAAACCGCGGATGGTACGCTTGAGCTTACCCTTACGGTTCAGAACCTGAACACCTTCGACGGTGACGTTGAACAGCTGCTCAACGGCTTTCTTGATCTCGGGCTTGGTGGCATCAGGCGCTACACGAAACACAACCTGATTGCTCTCCGCCACCAGAGACGCTTTCTCTGATACGTGCGGTCCCAGAAGAACCTTGTAAATACGTTCCTGATTCATCCCAGCATCTCCTCGATCTTCTTAAGAGCGGGAACAGTCACAACGACTTTCTCGAAGGCAACCAGGCTAACCGGATCCAGGCCGGCAACGTCACGCACATCAACGTGCGGAATGTTACGGGAGGCCAGATGCAGATTCTGCTCAACGTTGTCAGACAGAATCAGGGCGTTATTCACACCGATATCCTTCAGCTTGGCGCTGAAAGCCTTGGTCTTCGGGGTGTCGACGTTCATGTCGTCAACCACAACCAGGCGTTCCTGGCGAACCAGCTCGGAAAAAATGGAGCGCATCGCTGCGCGGTACATTTTACGGTTAACCTTCTGCTCAAAGTCACGAGGCTTGGCAGCAAAGGTCACACCACCGGAGCGCCAGATCGGGCTACGGATTGTACCTGCACGGGCACGACCAGTGCCCTTCTGACGCCAGGGCTTCTTACCACCGCCACTGACTTCTGAACGTGTTTTCTGAGCCTTGGTACCCTGACGGCTGGCTGCCATATAAGCAGTAACCACCTGGTGAACCAGCGACTCGTTAAAATCTTTGGCGAATGCGACGTCGGAAACAGAGATTCCCTTGCCGCTACCTGTAATAGTCAATTCCATCGAACCGCTCCTCAGGCTTTAACTGCAGGCTTGATGACAACGTTACCGCCGGTCGCACCGGGAACGGCACCACTTACCAGCAGCAGGTTGCGCTCGGCGTCGACGCGGACGATCTTCAGGTTCTGCACAGTGACCTGCGCATTACCCATCTGACCCGCCATCTTCTTGCCCTTGAATACCTTGCCCGGAGTCTGGTTCTGACCAATAGAACCCGGAGCACGATGAGACAGTGAGTTACCGTGGGTCGCGTCCTGCATGGAGAAGTTCCAGCGCTTAACACCGCCCTGGAAACCTTTACCCTTGGACTGACCAGTGGCATCAACAACCTGACCGTCTTCGAAGACAGAAGCAGTGATCTCGCCGCCGGCCACAAGGTCTTCACCTTCGCCATCGGCCAGACGAAACTCCCACATACCGCGACCGGCTTCAACGCCAGCTTTGGCAAAATGGCCTGCTTCGCTCTTGGTCACACGAGAGGAACGACGAGTACCGACGGTAACCTGAACCGCGCGATAACCATCGCTTTCAAGAGTTTTGAGCTGGGTAATGCGGTTGGGCTCAACCTCAATTACCGTCACGGGCAACGCCTGCCCATCTTCCGTAAAAATACGGGTCATACCGGCCTTACGACCGACAACACCAATTGCCATGTTTCACCTCTTAAGTGTACGGGGCTCTCACCCTCTATGGCCTTATGACAGTTACACAGACTAACCCGCAGGGTTTAGCCGAGGCTGATCTGAACGTCTACACCTGCTGCCAGGTCCAGCTTCATCAAAGCATCTACTGTCTTTTCCGTCGGCTCAACAATGTCGAGCAAACGCTTATGAGTACGAATTTCATACTGATCGCGCGCGTCTTTGTTGACGTGCGGAGAAATCAGCACTGTGTACTTTTCCTTCCGCGTCGGCAGAGGGATTGGCCCACGCACCTGAGCGCCGGTCCGCTTAGCGGTATCGACAATCTCCTGCGTGGACTGGTCGATCAGGCGATAATCAAACGCCTTCAACCGGATTCGAATTTTTTGGCTTTGCATGATGCACCAAACTCCACTCGTAGCAGCTACTTGTTTAGCCGACCTTCAAAAAAAGGAGCCGCATTGTATGCATAATACCCAACCATGTCAACTGCAATGCAGGCTGACTCGGTCAGGCATCAATGTGCGGCTGAAACAGAAAAAGGGGCTGATGTTTCAGCCCCTTTTTCCTGGATCAATCGAGCGGATTACTCGATGATCTTGGCGACTACGCCGGCACCAACGGTACGGCCACCTTCGCGG
>JAKLLS010000224.1 GCA_022014155.1 Marinobacter sp.
ACATGGCGACCATGTAGACGTAGGACTTGGCGGTGTTCATCCAGGTGTACATGTCTGCGATTTTGCCCTGGACCAGTTCGAATTCGCCGATGGCCTGACCGAACTGTTTGCGCTCGCGGATGTAGGGAACGGTGACGTCCAGTGCTGCCTGCATGATGCCCAGCGGGCCGCCGGAGAGGACGAGGCGTTCGTAGTCGAGGCCGCTCATCAGGACTTTGGCGCCGTTGCCTTCGCCGCCGAGGATGTTTTCACGGGGCACCTTGCAGTCTTCGAACACCAGTTCGCAGGTGTTGGAGCCGCGCATGCCGAGTTTGTCGAGTTTCTGGTGGCGGCTGAAGCCCGGGTAGTCGCGTTCTACGATGAAGGCGGTAACGCCCCTGGAGCCGGCCTGGGTGTCGGTTTTGGCGTAGATGACGTAGGTGTGGGCGTCCGGGCCGTTGGTGATCCACATTTTGTTGCCGTTGAGGACGTAGTGGTCACCGGCGTCTTTGGCGCTCAGTTTCATGGAGATGACGTCGGAACCGGCGTTGGGCTCGGACATGGCCAGTGCGCCGATGTGTTCGCCACTGACCAGTTTCGGCAGGTATTTCTGCTTCTGTTCTTCGGTGCCGTTGCGGTGAATCTGGTTCACGCACAGGTTGGAGTGGGCGCCGTAGGAGAGGCCAACGGAGGCGGAGGCGCGGCTGATTTCTTCCATGGCGATGACGTGCGCCAGGTAACCCATGTCGGAGCCGCCGTACTCTTCTTTCACGGTAATACCCAGCAGGCCCATGTCGCCCATTTTACGCCACAGGTCCATGGGGAACTCGTTGTTGCGGTCGATTTCTTCCGCGCGTGGGGCGATTTCCGCGGCGGCGAAGCCGTTGATCTGCTCACGCAGCATATCCAGTGTTTCGCCGAGGCCGAAGTTAAGCTCTGAGTATTGTGATTTCATTGTTGGCTACCTTGGTCTTCCGAATGGGTTGGCGGTGGGCCTAGGCCCCCGCTTTTTCTGATGCCTTTTGTTTCTCTTTTTTCTTCTGCAGTTCCGCCAGCGCTTCGCGGCAGCGGGCTTCTGCTGTGTCCATTTCCATTTCCGCCTGGGCGATGTCGTTCTTCTGTTGTTCCAACTGCGCCCGGCGGGCTTCCAGAATTTCCAGCATTTTCAGCAGCTGCTTTTCGTTGCCGCTGAGGGTTTCATCCCACAAATCGAACAGCTCTTTGGTTTCCGCCAGGGAGAAGCCCATGCGTTTGCCCCGCAGGATGAGCTTCAGGCGCACTCGGTCCTTTGAGCTAAAAATCCGCGTCTGCCCCCGTCGGGCGGGCTTCAGCAGGCCCTGATCCTCATAGAAGCGGACGCTTCGTGTTGTAACGTCGAACTCCTTGGCGAGTTCACTGATGCTGTAGGTGCTTTTGTCTGCCATAGCGATTTCCTTTTTAGACTAAGGTTAGATAAAGTTTACGTAAACGTAAAGTAAATTTTGGGTGCAAAAGGGACGATTTTCAGAATTGAATTTTTTAACAAATTTTGTGGCGGAATATGTCATGGCATGGGAGCCGGGCCTGGAACACACTTTACAACAACCAGTAAACAGTTTCTGACAACAAGGAGAACGCTATGGAATTTCAGAACGTACCGGCCATTGTTACCGGTGGTGCATCCGGTTTGGGCGAAGGGGCTGCGCGTGCGTTGGCCGCGGCGGGCTGTAAGGTCGCTATTTTCGATGTGCAGAAAGAGCAGGGCGAGGCCGTGGCCTGGGATATTGGCGGGCTGTTTGTGCACTGTGATGTGACCTCATCGGAAAGCGCAGAGGCGGCGATGGCGTCGGCCCGTGATGCTCATGGGCTCTGTGGTGTGGCGGTGAACTGCGCCGGTATCGGGCCAGCGGCGAAGATTCTGGGCCGTGACGGGGTGATGCCGCTGGAGAGTTTCAGCAAGGTTATTCAGGTCAATCTGATTGGCACCTTTAACATCCTTCGCCTGGCGGCAGCGGATATGGCTCAGCGCGACCCCAACGCCGATGGTGAGCGCGGCGTGATTATTTCCACCGCGTCTGTCGCCGCCTATGAGGGGCAGATCGGTCAGGCAGCGTACAGCGCGTCAAAAGGCGGTGTGGTAGCGCTGACCCTGCAGGCTGCCCGGGAACTGGCCCGCGAGGGCATCCGCGTGAATACCATTGCACCGGGACTGTTCATGACGCCGATGCTGGCTGGCATGCCCCAGGAAGTACAGGACAGTCTGTCGGCCACCCTGCCTTTCCCCAAGCGCCTCGGCAAGCCAGAGGAGTTTGGCATGATGGTGGACCAGATGGTTCGCAACCCTATCCTCAACGGTGAAGTGGTTCGTCTGGATTGCGCCCTGCGCATGGCGCCCAAGTGAGCCCTACCAAACGGGAGAACGTTATGAGCAGTCCAATCGATAAAGAAGAACTCGAGATGTTCCGGGAGTCCGTCATCAAGGCTCTGGAAGCCGAGGTGAGACCCCACTACGAAGCCTGGGAAAAATCCGGGATTGTGCCCCGTGAGCTTTGGAATACCCTGGGAAATGCCGGCATGTTGTGTGTGGATGTGCCGGAAGAGTGCGGCGGTTGCGGCGCGCCTTTCCAGTATTCCGTGGTGGTTGGCGAAGAGCTGGCACGGTTGGGTTTCGGCGCCCTGTCCACCAACGTGATGGTGCACTCGGACATTGTTGCTCCGTACCTGAGCCACATTGGTAACGAGGAACAGAAGCAGCAGTGGCTGCCGAAAATGGTCTCCGGTGAGGCAGTGGGCGCGATTGCCATGACCGAACCCGGTGCCGGCAGTGACCTGCAGGCGATCCGTACCAGCGCCGTGAAAGATGGGGATGACTATATCCTCAATGGTTCCAAGACCTTCATCACCAACGGCCAGCATGCGGACATGGTGATTGTGGCGGCCAAGACCGACCCCAATGCCGGTGCACGGGGCATCAGCCTTTTCCTGGTGGACACGTCCCTGCCGGGTTACAGCAAGGGCCGCAATCTCGACAAGATCGGCCAGCATTCCGGCGACACCTCGGAACTGTTTTTCTCCGACATGCGCATCCCCGCCTCCGCGTTGCTCGGCGAGGAAGGCCAGGGCTTTATGTACCTGATGCGCGAACTGCCCCGCGAACGACTGGTGATCGGTGCCCTCGGCGTGGCCGCCGCTCGCGGTGCGCTGGACCTGACGATCGCCTACGCCCAGGAGCGGGAACTGTTCGGCCAGAAACTGGCCCAACTGCAAAACACCCGTTTTGAGATTGCCCGCATGGAAACGGACTACCGGGTGAACCGCGCCTTCGTGGACCAGTGCATCAGCGAATACGAGCGCGGTGAGCTGGATGCCCCGACGGCCTCTATGGCCAAGTACAGCGCCACCGAGATGCAGTGCCGGGTGGCGGATGGCTGCCTGCAGTTGTTCGGCGGTTACGGTTACACCACGGAATATCCCATTTCCCGAGCGTTTATAGACGCCCGCGTGCAGCGGATCTATGGCGGCACGTCGGAAGTGATGAAAGAGATCATAGCCCGTTCGGTACTGGGCAAGGGCTGATTGATTGAGTGAGGAATAGAGTATGAGTGACAACAGTGTAGTAATTGCCGGTTCTGCCCGCACCCCCATGGGCGGCATGATGGGCGCCCTGAGTTCGGTCCGCTCCCCGGAACTGGGTGCGGTGTCCATCAAGGCGGCCATTGAGCGTTCAGGTCTGCAGCCGGCGGACATCCAGGAAGTGATTATGGGCTGTGTACTGCCCGCCGGGCTGGGTCAGGCGCCGGCGCGCCAAGCCTCCCGCGCCTCCGGTATCCCGGACAGCTCCGGTTGCACCACCATCAACAAGATGTGTGGCTCCGGCATGCAGGCGGTCATCATGGCCCACGACCAGATCAAGGCGGGCACCAACAACGTGATGATTGCCGGCGGCATGGAAAACATGAGCCAGGCGCCTTACCTGCTGCCCAAGGCCCGTGGCGGAATGCGCATGGGCCACGGCCAGGTGATGGACAGCATGTTCCTGGACGGCCTGGAAG
>JAKLLS010000225.1 GCA_022014155.1 Marinobacter sp.
GTGGATCGCATGGCATTCCAGGAGGATCGCCGCAGCGGTGATTATCTGATGTGGCAGGACACTACCGCCAGCCTTGAACGTCTCGGGCTAGGCATTGGCATTGCCGCTCTGCTGGCCTTGGTGGTGGGCATACTCAATGGAGTTCTGCCGCTGGTCAGGTCCAATCTGGCACCGCTGGTCTCGGCACTTTCCATGGTTCCGCCCCTGGCGATACTGCCCATACTGTTTATCGTGTTCGGACTGGGAGAGCTCTCAAAGGTCATGCTGATTGTCATTGGTACCGCGCCGATTATGATGCGGGATGTGGCACAGCGGGTTCGGGAGCTTCCGGGCGAACAACTGATCAAGATTCAGACCCTTGGCGCCAATTCCTGGCAAGTGATTACCCGCATGGCGCTGCCCCAGGTGTTGCCACGCCTGATTGATGCCGTGCGCCTGAGCCTTGGCCCCGCCTGGTTGTTCCTGATTGCTGCGGAAGCCATCGCGTCCACCGAAGGTCTGGGTTACCGGATCTTTCTGGTAAGGCGGTATCTTGCCATGGATGTAATTCTGCCCTACGTCATCTGGATCACCATTCTCGCCATTGTCATCGACCAGTGTCTGCACTTTACCAATCGCAGGCTGTTCCCTTGGTACAACGCAGGAGGCCACTGATGAGCTTTATTACTGTCCGGAATCTTTGGAAAGAGTATGGTGATCAGGTGGTGCTCGAAAACCTGAACCTGAACGTGAAACAGGGAGAGTTCTGCACCCTGGTGGGTGCTTCCGGTTGCGGAAAGTCCACCTTCCTGAAAATGCTGTTGGGTCAGGAAACTGCCAGCCGGGGCGAGCTGTTATTGGAAGGCGAGGCCTTTCCGGAAGAGCCGGACCGAAACCGGGGCATCGTGTTCCAGCGCTACTCGGTATTCCCGCACCTGACGGTGCGCCAGAATGTGCTGATGGGCCTGGAGCTGGAACAGAAGCCCTGGCTCGGCAAGCTTTTCGGAGGTGCGCGACGTGAGGCACTGGAGAAAGTGGACGCCATGCTCGAATCTGTAGGACTTGGCCACTCAGCCGACAAATGGCCCCACGAACTGTCCGGCGGCATGCAGCAGAGGCTGGCCATTGCCCAGTCTCTGATCATGCGCCCGCGGGTGCTACTGCTGGACGAACCCTTTGGCGCATTGGACCCCGGTATTCGCAGCGACATGCACGACCTGTTGCTAAAGCTGTGGCAAGAAACAGGCACCACCATCTTCATGGTCACCCATGACCTGAAAGAAGGTTTTTACCTGGGCACCCGCTTGCTGGTTTTCGACAAAGTTCGTAACGATCCCCACGATCCTCAGGCATTCGGCGCCACTATCACTTACGACTTACCCATCGGCCAGACTGATCAAGGGCTGTTAGAAGATATAAACCAATCTGTCGCCCGGACGGCAAGACATCAGGCCGCCTGAACGGGCAGGCAATCTCTGATCCAGAAAGCCACGACTTCGTCCCTGGAAAGCAAGCTCTTCCGGTGTACAGTTCATGTTCACCGGATAGCCCATCCATATAGCGAAATTATATACCGCACAGCAGTACTAGATAAAACTCGATTACCCAATCCTTTCCGTTATTTCTCTGCAATCCTGAAAACCAATAAGCTGTATGACCTTTGGCAGACTTTAGTTTTGTAGGGTTGCTGTAGGTCCAGACATTGTTTATATTCGAAATACAAAAATTAGTATTGCAATGCAGAACTAAAGTCAATCTAGTTCCGCTATGCGAAACGTGCCGAGTATTCACTGCATCTGCCAAACTACTCGTCTATATTTTTGTAGTGTCATCCAGCACCCGCAATTTGGGTGTGTTATCGAATTTGATCCGGCCGCCATCTCTTACGCCTTCATCGGCGATAAGTGCCGGGACCGGACAACCACACAGGACAAAGTACGATGCATAAAATCAACAAAAGTCTGCTCGTCGGTGTATTGAGTGCCGCACCGCTGTTCGCCCATAGTGCCGAGAATGTCGAACTGCCCGGTACCCTCGCAATGACTGCATACGGAACCGGGTCGGCGGGGTACACCCAGATGGTGTCCATCGGCAACCTGCTACAAAACGAATACGGCACCTCGGTCCGTATTCTGCCAGGTGAAAATGACGTATCCCGCATGACGCCGTTGCGGATGGGGCGGGTTCCACTTTGCGCCTGCGGTATTGCCAGCTACTACGGCTCGGAAGGTGTATTGCTCTTTGCCCATCCCGATTGGGGACCGCAACCTATTCGCCTGATCAGCACTTCCACTGCCAGCTTTGGCCTGGGTATTGCGGTCGCCGGTGATATCAACGTAAAAACACCGGCGGATCTGAAAGGCAAGCGAGTATCTTACGTTCGTGGTGACGATGCCCTGAACATTGGCACTGAGGCCTTCCTGGCTTTTGGAGGCCTGACCTGGGATGACGTCGAACGGGTGGAATTTCCGGGTTATGGCCGCGCCTTTGAAGGCATTGTGGCCGACCAAGCCGACGTGGCATTTACCATGAGCGTGGCTCCGCCAGCGCAGCAACTGGCCGCCAGCCCAAGGGGCATCGTGTGGCCGGAACTGGACCCCGGTAATAAAGAAGGCTGGAAACGACTCCAGACCGTGGCGCCCTATTTTCAACCCCACAGTGTCACGGCAGCTGCCGGTGAGGACTATGGCAAGGACAACCCGTGGATCGGCGCCAGCTATCCCTATCCGATCCTGGTCGGTAATGAGAGCCTGGACGATAAAACCGCCAGCAGTCTCATCCGTGTGCTGATTGAGGATCACGACAAGTACAAGGATGCCGCCCCCGGTAATGCTGGTTACTCTCTTGAGAATCAGAACATGCAGTGGGTGATTCCTTATCACGATGCGGTCGTCGAGTATTACAAGGAAATCGGACACTGGACCGATGCCATGCAGGCGCACCAGGATAAGCTGATCAAACGTCAGGAAATCCTGCAAACCACCTGGAAAACGTTCAAGGATTCCAACCCACCTGCAGACGAAGACGCGTTCCGTAGCGGTTGGATGAAAGCCCGCGCCAAAGCACTGGAAGCAGAGGGCATGGAGCCCGTATTCCGTTAAGACCTGCGCCATGACGCCGGGGTTCCTTTGCCGAGAAGGTAACGGTGCCCCGACGCTTTCCATTCTTCTCCTTAATGCTCCGGAGCCACTGATCACATGAGCCTGCCTCAGGAAAAAACCGTTAATACGGGTAAAATATCCGGTATTCGTCAATTGGAGGGATTCTGGCTCTGGGTGCCCCGCGTGGCGACCCTGGCACTGACCCTGCTGGCGATCGATTACCTATTTAACCTTGGCCTGTTCACCATTGTCACGGCGGTGGAAAGCCAGTTCTTCTATACCGTGGTAACGTTGATGCTGCCACTGGTTTTCGTGCTCTGGCCAGCCGCAAGCAGGGCCTCACACTCAACAGTGCCCTGGTACGATGTAGTGCTGTTCCTGTTTGCGGCGGCTGTGTGCGGTTTCTTTGTGGTTAACGCGGAACGGATTCTGGACAGCGGCTGGGAGTACGCAGCACCAGACTACGCCATAGTG
This sequence comes from Marinobacter sp., assembly GCA_022014155.1. Classification (GTDB taxonomy): domain Bacteria; phylum Pseudomonadota; class Gammaproteobacteria; order Pseudomonadales; family Oleiphilaceae; genus Marinobacter. The sequence goes on from JAKLLS010000225.1 coordinate 3,555, forward strand.
ATGAGTTTTCTGTTGTGGGGCGTGATTTTTGAAGCAGCTCGGCGGGCCGGTGGCTGGCCGATCGGTATCATTGTCGGATTTGCAAGCCTGTATCCGATATTCGCAGATGTGATGCCGGGGCCAATTCAGGGTTTTCCATCCTCGCCCTCCCAGACCGCCATCTATCACGCCATGAGCCGTGAAAGCGTTATGGGTATCCCGTTGCAGGCGTTTGCCAACCTGGTTATCGGCTTTCTGCTGTTCGGCGTGGCCCTGCAGCAGACCGGTGGCGGCAAGTTCTTTATCAACCTGGCGTTTGCCCTGCTAGGTCATGTCCGGGGCGGCCCGGCCAAGGTTGCGGTCTTCTCCAGCGGTCTGATGGGCTCCATGAGCGGCAGTGTGATCACCAACGTGCT
>JAKLLS010000081.1 GCA_022014155.1 Marinobacter sp.
TAAGGCCCCTCCGTGACGTGAAGTAGGTCAACTACGTCGTGGAATGAACGCTTACTCAACAGAAGTTGGCCATGCTGGCCTGAGGTCTACTTTTGAACTCCGTTAAAAATGGGGGAATTACCTTTTCGCAATACCCCGAAAACGACAGGTTGCTCACGTCGACGGCCCGGAGGCTCAGTAATGGTGCAAGTCGCCAGGAAGGGACGCGCCCCACCTCAGTAAGCGGCAAAAAATAGCACGACGACGCCGGCCAGCGCCAAGCCGCCGTGACTCAGGATCACCCACCAGGGTTTGGCCTGGCGGAACACCACGCCAAAAAACAACGCCCCACCCAGAAACGCCGCGCCCAGCAGGCCGAGCGCCCAGTATGCGGTCTGCGGAATCGTGGCGTCGGGTCCGGCGGTATACAAGGCATATCCCAGCATTATGAGACCGACAAAGCCCAGCACGCCATGCCCCACGCCGAACCATGAGGGATAACGCACCTTCATTGCCGACAGCAGCGCGAACAGCAGCCCGCCCGCAGCAGCAGCCGCCAGCACCCAGAATGCCCACTGTATAAGTTCCATCGATTCATCCTCAATTTGTAATGTTTTAGAATGACGGTCAGAACTGACCGCCCCCAAACACCCCGCCCTATCGCACAATACAGCGTAGAAACGAGGGGTGACCGACTCCGTAACTAAATCGCGTTTCACGCCATTTTGGGACACGAAGCGCGGCTAAGGTCCATCAGCGCACAACCATAGCCGTCCTCCTATAAACGAGCAAAAATACCTCAGCCCTTGAATGGTGCTGTGTCGAAATAGTCACGCCAAGCGGTAATCTTTCTGTCTTTGACTTGGAAAATACTCATCAGACGCAGGCCGGCCAAGACTTTGCCACTTGCGTCGCAAAGATCATCGATTCGCTCAGTCATCACTGATTCGCCGCACCGGATCGCTGACACTATCTTCATCTTGAAATCGTTAGAGTCGATCCCATCGACAAAACCGTTCATAACCATTATCGACCCCTCTGGGCTCTTCGCAAGGGTCAGTCCGACGCTTCCGTAGACGCAGAGTCCTCTGTCGAATTCTCTGAGCGCGTTGCAAACGGTTCCGAGGCTTTGAGAACCTGGCTTATCACTCCGATGGTCTGAGTTATGGTGAAATTTTTGCTCTCCGCGTGGAGCGTAGTTTTGGGAATGGTGCCGGGATGATTGCGGTTCTTCAACCGCACACGACAACAGTGTCTTCTAGTTTTGATCTCTCAGCAGGTCGTTCATCTGGTGCTTTAACGGAATCTTGGAAGTGCGCCAACCAATACTTCCAGAAGCTTCGGACGAACCTGCATAAACATTCCCGCTTACTTACGCACAAAGTAGTAAATTCTAATTAGAATGAATGGGTATAGCCAAAAACAAAATTATCTTGCGCTATGGACGACCTGACAGCTGATGAGGTGTTAAAATCCGATTGGTTGGTCATGCTATGCTCAAAGGCTCGAGAGTATGCGGCATCGAACCTGCCTGATTTTGAAACTTGGTAGCTAATGCCTAAGGTTGCATGCCTCTTCAGAACTGCTGGAATCAGGGCCAACAACCCCTCATCATTGAATGGCTGCGTAGCCTGACGGTATCCTGCCCGCAACGTTAAATTTTGGGTCGCGGCATACGACGCTCCAATCGCCACTATCGTTTGATCCTTGGCATTCTGAGGAAGCTTCAGATCAACATCTCCGGCGTCACTGGCAAACCCCACCTTAATATCCTTCAGGGCGTCCTTCCAGAAAACCCGAGACAGATCTAAAGCGACCAGGAATTTGTCAGTGAATTGATGACTCACCCCTACATCCAATTTGGCAGGACTATTAAAATCCAAAACTCGTACTTGTCCTTCAATAGGTATATTTCCCACGATACCGTCAACCGCAGTGACCGTTCCGTTCCCTTTCAAATCGTTCATTTTACTCTTGAACATGTAGGAAATGCCCAAATTTGTTTTGGGCGTCACCTTGTACGCCATACCTAATCTACCCGAGTACCCCCAACCATCAACACCACTTGAGACTTCTTTGTTTTTGCTGACGCTTATGTGTACTCCGCGTGGATCAGGTAAAGTCCCGACCAATCCCAGTAGCGACCCGGACGCGCGGCCATCCCCAATGAGACTACCCAACTGTTTACTTCCAAACAAATAATCAAGATTCAAACCTGTCCACTTTGCATCCAGGGTTGCACCGACGGAGAGATCGTCATTAACCTTAAAACTCGCAGCAAGCGGTATGTCGAGAATAAACAGACGACTTGCATTCTCGAGCCCCGTATCAGCACCGGCAGCATAGCCCGTCTCACCAATATCGCCGCGCGACAAAAAGCTAGATTCACCATATTCAACACCCACTCCAGCTTGAGCAAACATGCCCGCACCAAAGGTCCAATTTGAAACTTTACTGGTAAAAGCAATCTGAGGGGCTACATATGGCCCTCGATTATGTGAGTGCGTACTCGATGATACCTTTTCACCTGTGCCAAGATTCGTCGCGCTAATATCCGTAGTAATCAGGTCGAACCCTAGCAACACTTCACCTGTCGTATCGGACAAACCCATCGTCGCCGGGTTAACCATCATTGACGCAGGCCCGACATAATGAGATGCGGCCGTTCCTCCCATACCCCTGGAAATCGCTCCAAATCCCTCTAGAAACAATCCCTCCGTCGCTACCGCGTAGCATGAGATCACATACAGAACCAGACCGATAATGCATTTATTGAATATTTTAAATCGCATATCCTTTCACCACCTTTTTATTTTTGTTTAATGAACCATGATTTCAGCTTATCAACCGATCATGCCTCCTTTTAGCATAAACGGCATAAAACTGGATTTATAAGCCTTTCGACTTATTAGGAGGTTGTACGCTATCCGTAAGAACAGCGCACCGAGGCTTGAAGGAACTCTTATCCCTTTAAACGATACAAATTACCGGCTTAAGTGTTATTCCTTTTTCCGAATCTTCCGCAGCTCGATCAATTTCATCAAATGAGTAAAATTTAATTAATTTATCAAACGGAAACTTTCCTTGGCGATACAACTCCACCAATCTTGGAATAAAGATATCCGAAACAGCTTGACCCTCAATAATTCCTCGGAGCTTACGGTTAAATAGTAAAAAATTAACATCAACAGGGACTGTGGTCCCCATTGGTGGTGCACCAACAATACCGATCTCACCACCTACGGCGGAGCTCAAGATCGCTTGCGACAGCACGGAAGGCAAACCGCTGGTTTCCAGCACATACGGAGCCCCATCAGCGCACAGTTTCTTGATCTCCTCAACTGGATCAGTATTTGTTGCATCAATCACGTGGGTCGCCCCAAGCTCATGAGCTAATTTCAGGCGATTTTCCTTGACATCGACGGAGATAATCTTCGTACATCCGGCCACGACGGAAGCCATCACTGCAGAAAGACCTACGGCCCCAGCACCAAAGATCACGATAGCGGAGCCCGCAGGAGGATTGAGTGCATTAAGAACAGACCCTGCGCCCGTCTGAATGCCGCACCCGAGCGGCCCAAGGAGTTCAAGTGGGACGTCTTTAGTGACCTTCACAGTGTTGCGTTCGTAAGACAAAGCATAGGTCGCAAAGGAAGACTGCCCAAAAAAACTCGCCCCAACTTCCTCTCCATTGTGTTCGTGAATGGTGCACTCACCGGTAACTGAGCGCCCCATAAAATTGGGGACGAAAGAGTTGGCACAACTTGTGGGATCACCGGAAAGGCATGCTTCACAACCACCACAAGTATAAAAAGTCAGAACAACATGATCGCCCGGTTGTACTTTTTTGACAGAAGATCCAACCTTCTCAACCACGCCAGCCCCCTCATGCCCAAACACCATCGGGAGAGGAACCGGGTAATGCTGATCACGACAAATCAGATCGGTATGACACATTCCCGTCGCAACCACTCGAACCAGAATTTGATCCTCAGCGGGCTCATTAAGGACTAAATCTTCGAGTTCAAATGGACCACTTTTTTGACGAACAACTGCTGCTTTTATTTTCATTTTGGTCTCCGTTTTTGAATCATCACACAGTTTAAAAACCACTCATCATCTCTCGCCAAGCTCAACACACTCTTTTCCGGATGTGCTTAACCAAAAAGGTAATTCCCCCTTACACTCCTGGCACTATTGCGCGGTCGCAGCGGTTCGATTGTAAAAACGATCTGCATATATCGATCCATGCGCCACACCAAGTCGAAGAAGCTCGGTCTCAGCCGCGTCAACCATCGGCGGTGGCCCGCAGAGGTATGCTTCACACGACCGCCCCTGCAGATATTCTTGAAAATATTCAGTCACCATGCCTCGTTTCCCTTTCCAGGAGGATGTCGCCGGTTCTTCGGACAACACTGGAATAAGCTCGAAGTGTCCACCCCAATCCCGTTGAAGCGCTTGAATTTGTTCAAGGCAATATAAATCACGCTGCTGCCGCACCCCAAAAAATAAGAAAACATCACGCTCGCGTTGGGTTCCGGTCATGCTCTCCAAAATGCATTTAATGGGTGCGAGCCCCGTTCCACCAGCCACGCAGACCATCACGTCGTCGCTTTCATGGAACCCAAACTGTCCGTACGGGCCTCGCAACGTAACGGTGGTCCCAGTTCGATCACCACCAAATAGCCAACCACTGAAAACGCCTCCTGGCACTAGGCGGACATGAAAGTTCAGGCTGCCGTCAGCTTGGGCGGGGGTCGAAAATGAATAACTTCTTACAACAGACAGTTCTGTGTATTCAATATCAGCATACTGACCAGGATTAAAAGCTATTGGTTTTTCTGGCATGAGAGTCAATCCGATTACATCGTGTGCCAGAGTTTTCTGTTCACTGATCAAGGCTATCGTCTCTTCCGGAACAATGGCCCTTCCGAGTTCTGAATCCAGTTCAATTTCCAGGTCTTCTTTAGGTATAGACTGGCAACCCAACCGATACCCAGACTGATATAAATCACCACTTAGTCCCATAGCAGATGATGCCAGTTCGCTTATCTTCCCCGAGACCAGTTTATATTTACACGAACCACAGCTTCCGACTTTGCAATCATGTGGAAACGCCAGGCCATGATGCAGTGCACTTTCCAAAATCGTCTGACCTCGTGGAACTTTAAATTCCACTCCTTGCCCTCTCACAGAAACAGTTAGCTCTCGAGAAGGCGCAAATAGGCCAATGATTTTCTCAAACATATTCAAGCGTCCATCATTAAAATTTCGTGGTCATTACTTGTGAAAATACCAGAACGACATCTTTGTTCCAGGCGTTTATGGCAACAGGGAGATGATGCGTCCGCCGGCACACAAATTCTTTTGACAAAAAAGGCCGTAGAGCCATTTTGCTCCATAGGCTTCTACGGCCAACATCAAAAAAATTCTATACGTTGACTGCTATTAACCTCGTGGCCATTCTTCCCAATCAAGTGCTAGCAATCCCAATGCTTTCAGTCGAGATTGCTAGACATGAACCGCCATCAGTTTAATAAAATTATTAAGCTGCCTCTGGTATCCACTGTGGCCATCCGGCATTTTTATTAGCCTCCATGGCCAACTTTCGCTCACCGGGCGTGGCATATTGCAGATCCCAATCCTTCAATTTCGGCTTTGCAACGAGATTCTCCCAAAGAGGCGGAACAAGTCCAAGCAGAAAGCACAAGAATAGTGAGGGCATCTGGGGAGCCTCCTTTTCCGGGTGCAGGTAGTAGAACCGTGTATAGCCGTCAAGGTGATGGTTAATATGGTTCGTGATCTCGCATCCCAGCGGGCGGACGATCATTCCCATGTGGTTCCAAGCGTGGTGCAGGAGGATAGGGTGGCCGATTTCGCGCACTAACCCATAGTGTTGAAAATAATTGAAGCCCTCAACGATCGCTTTCGCAATCAGCATTGAAATAATTGTAACCAGTCCCGACTCTGCCCCTCCAAAATAAGTTACCACGCCAGGCAGAGCGATCAGGAGCATGACATACTGGTACATTTTGTTTGACAAATGCCACGGCGACTTTCCTTTTCGACGCAAGGTCTCAGCTTCAATTTTTGCTGCATCCATGACGGAACCAACCGTTGCACTGACCACGAAACTGTACATTGTCTGGCCACGGAATGGGGTATCGCTATCGAGCGGCGTGTCGAGCTCTAGGTGATGCGTGTTGACATGAGCAATATCTCGGTTTGGATCACCATAAAAGGTTGCCAATAATTGCGCCATTCTCCGCGGCAACCAGTGCCGCCGGTGCATCAATTCGTGCGAAACTGGAAGTGTAGGTACCCCACTAAGCCAAGCCAAAGAAAGAATGCTTCCCAGAAATTGCAAGGGTTCACCAAGGTCAATCCTTCCTTCCCTGACGCCGAAAATAAGAAACCCATACATAGCAATCATTAATGGTAATTGCAGGTACTGAGTAAGGTCTGCAAAAAAAGGACTTACCTTTCTCTCTTCATAATCCCTGGGTAACAAAACATCCAGTATCATCAGCGAGGGAAAGGTTGCAGCCCCGAGCCAAACCCAATCTCCTCCATAATAAAAGCCCAATGCCCCGCAAGCGGTGACAAGTGGAATCAGGTAGTAACGAATGGTATCCATATTTTCCTCCTTTTATTTATTGTAATAACGGATTATCAAATATATTAATCATCAAAGGTTTTGTTTAACCTGACCTATCCAACCAGGTCAGAAGGGGTAAATGGAGGGCTTTTCAACCATGCTGATCCATTGAGACTGAGTAAATTCATCAATACTCGCAAGTCCGCCAAACCTTCCACTGCTACCCGAGGCTCCCATTCCTCCAAAAGGAACATGTGGCTCACAGTTGATCGGCTGGTCATTGATATGAACCATCCCTGTCTTTAAGTTCCTCGCAATCTCCAGACCCGTCGCCAAGGACTTAGTGTGAATAGACGCAGCCAAGCCATATTCCGAACTGTTTGCCAATTCGATGGCTTCCTCTACGCTGTCGACAACTGTGATTGGTGCCACTGGGCCGAAAGTTTCCAACTTGAAAACATCCATTTTCGGCGTTACGTCCATGAGCACGGTAGCTTGGTAGTAGCGATCCTGATAGGCACCTCCCGCCAAGATCTTTGCGCCGGCCTTTTGCGCAGATTCTACGAGAGCATGGACGTGTGCCACTTGTTTATCGTTGATAAGAGGACCGAGGTGTACTTGATCCGTTTTCGGATCTCCAACCACCAGATTCCGAGCACGTAGCGCAAGTTTCTCTGCGTATTCCTGCGCAATGTCACGATGCACCAGATGACGCCCAGCGGCCATGCACACTTGGCCCTGATGTAAAAATGTGCCCCATGCAGCGCAACTGGCGGCTCCATCAAGATCTGCATCAGGCAAAACGATGTGGACATTGTTTCCGCCGAGCTCAAGCGCAACCTTTTTCAACATTCCCCCGCATTTCTCTCCAATCAACCGACCCACCTGGGTCGACCCGGTAAAAGAAATCATGTCAATTTCTGGACTCGCCACCATTGACTCCCCCGCTTCTGCCCCCCCCGGAAGGACGTGGAGAACGCCATCTGGCAAACCCGCCTCGGAAAATATCTCAGCAATGAGCGCGCCTCCAGTGATGGCAGTCTGAGGGTCGGGTTTTAAGACTACGGCATTACCCAGCACCAACGCTGGCGCTACCGAACGCATAGACAGGAACAGCGGGAAGTTCCACGGTGCAATCACACCGACCACGCCAACTGGAACTCGCTGACAAAGGTTCAGCCGCCCTGCAACGGCCGATGGAAACGACGTACCATCAGGCAAGAACGCCAAACTCGCAGCCTGATGCATCTGCTGATAGGTAATCCCGGCCTCCCACAAGCCTTTCTGTCGAATCGCGCCGCATTCCCGAACGTTCCAATCGGCGAACTCATTTTCGCGCTCTTTCAGTTTTTCCGCAGCCTTTCGTACAATCTCGGCTCTTTCACTGAAGGGTATTGCAGCCCACCCCTTTTGAGCTCGCCTGGCTGTCTGCGCAGCAGCGGCGACATCCTCACCATTTGCAATGCCCGTAACGCCAAGCAGATCGCCATTGGATGGATCGGTAACATCACAGACACCACCCCGCGCTTCTACCCACCCAGAGCTGAACACTTTTCCAGACCAAATAGAGGCCTCTCTTCTTTCTTGCTGCATCACTCCCCCTCGACATTTAATAGTTATTGATTATTGCGCCCGCATCAAATACATTCCGACCCCGGATTCAAGCGGAATACGAGAACGCACTACTGCCTAACCTTCTGACCAGATTGCGTCTTGGACTAACTGTTAGCATTGTGCCCTGGTTTCCATGCGCCAGACAGACGTTACTATCCCCCCGCATTCTTCGTCTGTGCTCGAACAACTCAGGATCAACAACCATGCCCCAACGGTCACGACAAAGGTGTTTTTCGTCGTAGTCTTTGATAACGCTGCCTACTTTTGCCATTCTATTGCCTTGCGTGGATTCCTTTATTCTTCTTGATAATGATATAAGTCCCCTGGGGTGACTATCCGGACAGCGCATTCTTTGTCCTGGTACTGCAAATGTTATATTTTGGAATGCATCACACTATTAACAACACCGAAAGCAACAGCCTGAATTATTCCCAGAGTCCCGGATAAGCATTCAGTGAAATGAGCGATATATGGCGGCAAGTGACCAAGGCAGGTTGATATTCAGTGACAATTCCGAGCAGCTGATGGCACGGCTGGACGAGGTTGAGTCCAACCTCGCTGTCTGAACAACTTACTTGCCACCCGATCCGGATCGGTTACGAGTACAATCCCCCATCCAAGCAGCACTACAGGGACCCCGCCTATGACTGCAGAAATAGAAAAAAATGCCAACCCCCCACGTCAAGGGATCGGTTCTCTTGAGATCGGCTTGCGAATTCTGGATACCATTGCAGAGTCACCCAGGCCCGTGACCCTCAAAAACCTGTCCGACCGGCTGTCGCTTTCGCCCAGCCGACTGCACAAGTACTTGGTCAGCCTGCTGCGCATGGGCCATATCGCTCATGACACCGGCAACGGCTACACGCTGGGCAGATCCTGCCTGACACTCGGAGTAGCAGCCATTCGCCGCATCGATCCGATTCGACTGGTTTTCAGTGCGGCTGAAGAGCTGAATAAGGCCAGCAACAGGACCGTATCGGTGACAATCTGGAACGGCCATGCGCCGCTGGTAATCAAATGGCTGGACTCCACCTCTCCCGTCGCTGTCAATATACGGTTGGGGCTGGAACTGTCTCCCTTCTTCTCAGTGTCAGGCCGAATTTTCCTTGCCAGCCTACCCCATGAGCGCCGTGAAGAGATACTGGAGCAGTTTTTCCAGCATCCACCGGCCCTGCCTCGTCATGGCGGCCGTGCCCTTGAGCGCGAACAGTTTCGACAACACCTGCTTCAGGTTAGGAACGACAACCTGTGTTGTTTCTACGGCGACTACTTACCGGACCTGAACGTGGCGGGCAGCGCCATTTACGATATCAACGGCCACATCTCATCGGCCGTCAGCCTGATAGGGATGGCCTGCGACACCGACATCACCTCGGGTTCACCGCTACGGCAACAGCTGATAACCTGCGTACAGAAGGTCACGGATGAGATCTGCGGTCAGCCACAACTGAAACGGCGCGCCTAAATCAGGCGTGCCGCTCATATTAACCGAGTGAGCTACCACTTGGTGGCATTCAGTGGCTTCAGCGCCTGCGCTGCAGCGTTTCCGACGGCAGCTCACCAAACATCTTGCGATAGTCGGATGAAAAACGCCCAAGGTGGGTAAAGCCGTAGTCCAAAGCAACTTCCGTCACATTGCGAATAGCCTTGCCACCGGCCAAATCTTCACGCAGGCTTTTCAGCTTGGCTTGCTTGATGAACAGCTTCGGCGTCACACTAAAATACTTGGCAAACAAGTTGTAGACGGTGCGGGTACTCACATTCCCCACCTGCGCCAGTTCTTCAACGCTCAGGTCAGCGCGGATATTGGTCTCGATGTAAGCCAAGAGGTGGCAAAAACTGGGATCATTGGCGTGTAGGTCATGCTCGGAGGCAATATTGCTGCTGAACTGATGCAGCAGCTTGCGAATCAGAATTTCGCGATAGGGCCGCTGCACATGCTCCAGACCCAACTCGCTGCCATTGGCCTCTGCTAACAGCACATCCAGCAACCTCAGGAAACATGCCGATTCACTCAAGTCTATAACATCAGATGAAAACTTAACCCCTTCACGAGGCAATGAGCCTGCCTGATCAAGGCATATTTCGTTGATCAGCGCTGGAGGCACTGTAACAATAACTTTTTCGCAATCAGCAGAATACGTTAGCGATACTTGATCATAGGGATTAACCATAAGTGCTTGACCAGGCAACAGCCGAATGTTCTTGTCCGGGAAGCGCCAAAGGCATTCACCTCGGGCCACAAACTGAAAATGGTAGATCTCTCGAGGTTCGGGACAACGAACATTCACCTTATCACCGTAGCTGATGGATGACAGCCCGAGGCCAGCGAAATCACGGTAATTGAGGCGAGAGGCTTGCGTGCGACTGCGAACCCGATCCGCAAATTCCAGTATGTGGTGCCCGACATGACGACTGAAGTAATCGGATACTTCTAGCGGGTGTGCCTGAGCAAAAACCACGGCATTACTGAGCACGTTTGATAACATGGCTTGCACCGTATGTTGTAATTATTGTCAACGCTTTAATTATGGGTAAATTTGGGGGGGGTTGCAACGCCCCTTTTTTTGATTACACATCAATCCGCACTATCTGGAGTTATTATCAAATCTGGCAAATGGCCATAAGGCGGCGTCTCTGCCAGATTGATTGATCATCCACGCGTTCTCCATCCCGAAACTGGACGTTGTTCACCACCAGCTTCAGTTGGTTGAACCCCTTGATCCGCTTCCAGCGTTTCTGAACGGAATGGAGCAATTTGAACACCATCGATAACGTGGTGTCGGGTTGCCACAGGACCAGGTTCGCTTTGTACTCAGCCTTACCTTGGCGAAGGTGGACTCAATCAGATTGGTGGTCCGCAAATGAATCCAGTGCGCTGCCGGGATGTCGTAAAAGGCGAGCAGTTCATCCCGATCCTTTTCAAGGTTTTCCATGGCCTTCGGGTACTTGTCCCGGAATCGCTTCAAGGTGCTGTCAAAGGCTTTGTGAGCGCCCTCACGGGTCTTCGCCAGATAGAGAAACCAGAGCCCTGTCGCCTACGGCCAGCTTGGAGGCATAATCCAGGCCCCGCTCCCGCAAGCCGGTGAGCAGCTCTCGCCAGCTGGCTTCAGACCCCCGATGGCCATCTTCAACCGCGACCAGTTCCTTGTGGCCATACTCGGTAACTCCTATGATCACCAACAGGCAGAGCCTGTCATCTAGACAACCATTGCTGTAGACACCATCCGTCCACCAGTAGATGAGCGCTTCTTCTCAGGTCACGGCGACGCCAATCTTGGCGCTCTTGCAGCCACCTCGTCTTGAGACGTGACACCGTGTTAGCGAATCAGCCTCCGGATAAGCCAGCTCAATAACGGCCTTCACCCTGGGATCACCCGGAAACTGTGCCGGGGCAATCGGGTATTGTAGGAACATCAGGCTCCGGTCTCAAAATAATCAATCTCGGGCAGCTGACCGAACCTGTCCTAGGCATTTCCGCCATCAACAAACCGGCTTTGGCTAGATTCCAGGGAAAATTGGCTTGAGTCCTGCCCGGGTGAGTATATTCAAGCGTAGAGTCACTGTGTATGGACTCCTCCTCTATTGCAAGCACTTTGTCTGATCGCGACTAAGGTACGACTGCCTACGTGTATCCGGCCTCTTTAATGATGCCGTCTTGTAGGCATCGGACCCTGATGGGCTATCCGCGCACTGGCTCCCAATTGATTCAACGAGCTTAAGGCTCATCGTGACTACGGGGTTTTCCAGTGCCGGTTCGACCTGTTCGCCATCAATCAAAGTGCCACGCAATCGTGGTGTTGGACGTTTCCTATACCGTTTCCAGTTGTTGCCCCCACATACTCAGCACTCAAACTACCCGATCAAAGCACCAGCCGCTGCAAGTTTTTCGTCATAGTCCTCTTAGCCATGAGCCAGTGCCCAGGCGATACGGGCTGTCTTGTTGGCCAATGCCACGGTCGCCACATTGATATGCTTCCGCGAGGCAAGGCCTTTCAGCCAGTGACTGAGACCGTCGTCTTTACCATCAACATGACGCAACACGGCCCGGGCTCCGTGAACGAGCAGCTTGCGCAGGTAGCTGTCGCCTCGCTTGCTGATTCCCAGCAAACGATCCCGACCTCCAGTGCTGTGCTGCTTGGGCGTTAAGCCCAGGGAAGCGGCAAAGTCACGCCCCCTGCGAAAGGCCTTTCCATCGCCCAGTGCACCCGACAAGGCACTGGCTGTCAGCGGCCCCACTCCACGTAACGTCATCAAACGCTTGGCAACAGGGTCTTTCCTGACGCTTTCAACAATCCGGTCATCAAGCGCTGCGACGCGGTCATCCAGGTATCGGAGGTCCTCAGCCAGCCCATTCAGAAGAGCCCGAAAACTATCGGTCAGCCCGTTCTCTGAATCTTCGAGCCAACCTGGCAAGGCCTGACGAAGCTGCTGGATGCCTACCGGAGCAATAATACCGTACTCGCCCACCAGTCCTCGTATCTGGTTGGCCTTGGCCGTGCGCTGCCCCACAAGCTCTTCCCGGATCCGATGTGCAGCCTGAATATCCTGCTGAGCGACCGTCTTTGGAGCGACAAATCGCATGTTCGGGCGGCTCATGGCTTCGCAGATCGCCTCCGCGTCTACCCGGTCGTTCTTGTTGCTCTTGACGTAGGGTTTGACAAACTGGGCCGCGATCAGCCGGACGTAATAGCCTCGCTTCTGTAGCTCCCGGGCCCAGTGGTGAGATGAGGCGCAGGCCTCCATGCCGATCTCGGCACCGGCGGGTACTTTATGGCTGAGGGCATCAAGCCACTTCTGCCGAGAGTATTTGCCCTGCCATTGCGTCTTACCGTGACGGTCTACGCCGTGCACGTGGAAAACTGATTTGGCAATATCAACACCGACACGGATAATGTTCACTTGGGCTTCTGCGTATTCCGGCGAACGTGAACGCCCATTCCGGCTGAACGTGAACACCTTTTTTCTTAACGCATCACCCACCGAGGTTTGTACCCCGGGTGTTCACATTCAGTCAATTTCCTGAAGTCGTTTTCTCATTGACTCTCCTTTCAGAGCCCAGCGATGGGCGTTGTGCATGAGCCTGTCCAGGATGGCATCCGCCAGGGTGTTGTCACCGATGGCGGCATACCACTGATCGGTGGGCAGTTGGCTGATGATCATGGTCGAGTGAGTGCCGTGCCGGTCATCCATGATCTCCATCAGGTCATTCCGGTGTGCCGGTTTCAGGGCTTCCAGGCCCCAGTCATCCAGTTATGTTGAGATAAACATAACTGGATGACTGGGGGCTGATGAAGCTGAGCGCGGAGAACCGAAGGGACTTGCTGGAGGTGCTGGAAGACCGACATGGCAGACGCTCCACCATCGCCACTAGCCAGCTACCCATTGAGGAATGGCATGGCGTCATCGGTGATGCCACTCTCGCCGACGCCATCCTGGACCGGCTCGTTCACAACGCCTACAAGATCAATCTGCGGGGCGAATCCATGCGGAAACGGCAGGCAAAGTTGACGGACACTACGGCTTCGGAGTAAGAAGAGAAACCCCGCGTCGCTACGCTCCGATGGGTGGCAGCCTTGCTCCGGTCCGGGTGGCAGGCTTCACGTGGAATGGGTGGCAACCTTCAGCGGTTTACGCACTCTGGCCAGCGTTTCAGTCTGCATCGATACGTCTCGGGTTTCCATGGCTTTGTTAGCAACGGTCGCTTCGCCGTCCGACATCTGCTGAACGGAGCCGTTGACCGCTTCGATCCCCCGCGACTGATCCTCGGCGCCCTGAAGCAGGCCGTCTGTCGTTGCTGACAACTCTTCGGCACTGCTGGCCAGGGTCTGGGAGATGGTATGGCTGTCGCTGACCACACGGCTCAGCTGTTGCTGGAGACGGTTGGTCGCCTCCAGGATCTGCCCCATTTCTCCTAGTGCAGTGTACTGCCTCGAGTCAAGGTGGCCATCGGCAAGGCTCTGAATCGTCTCCACAGCCTGACTTACCGAGAGGTTCATGGGACGGACAAGCAGCCACGCCACTATACTGAGTACCAGCATTCCCAGGATCAATACGGCAACGAGAACTGTCACGGCCAGGGAAATCGCGAACTGCGAGAGATTTCCGGTAAGTTCCGAGAACTGATGCGCCAGTTCGTTGACCTGTCTTTCTCTGGCATCGATTTCCTGGATGATCTCCTGCCGCAGCGGGGGATCGGCGGCGTTCCTGAGTTCGGCCGCCAGAGCGAGTATCTGCTCCGATATCTCGGAGGCTTCGCCCGACAGGGAAATCAGACGTTGGGCGATTGGGTTACTCTTAAGGATCCTGAGCCGCAGAATTAAGGCGCGGGCCTGGTCAGGGTACCTCACTTCCTGGAACGTTTGTTGTATCTTTCGTGCGAACTCCGAGGTGCTGCTGGTTTCAAGGAGTTCCGGCGTCGCCGAGAACAAAGCGCTATAGGCCAGCGCACGTCCGAGACGATCCTCGAATTTCTGGTAGTCACTCTCATTGTTGGTATTGACGTACTGGTGCAGACTGGAACTCGCCCTGAACACGTTAACCGTATGGGTTCGTTCAACCCTCGAGATCAAAGTCACCACATCGAGCGTGTTGAACACAAAGAACGACACCGAGCCAGCCAACAGAGTCACCACGACGCCCAGTCCCACAAGGAAATAGACCCGGTGCCGTATCAGTCCGAACCACTGCTTCATAGAGTCCATCATGGGTAACGGTTCTGTTAGTTGATTAAAGAAAAGGTCTGCAATCGGAGGTGTTACTACCTGATGCGTATCAAACTCTCATTCGCATCGACCGATCGCAGGGAATTTTAGCGGCAAGACTCACCCCAGATTCTTTACTTAGAAGCGGTATGCGATGCCGATGCTCACGATAGTAGGGTCCACTTCCACTTCTGCCTGAACAGGGGCCGGGCCTAGGTTACCAGTGATATCCGCCTTGAAGGGTGCATATCTAACGTCAAAATTTGCCGACCAGTTATTGTGTATCCTCCAGCGAAAACCAGCCTGAACCGCAGGGGCCCATGTATCTTCGACGTCGAAGTCGGTTAATACGCGATCCTTTTCATTTAAAAAGAGAATCCGTCCTACACCCGCTCCAAAGTAAGGAGAGAACTTGCTACCCGTCAAGACATGATACTGAAGCGAAAGAATCACCGGACCATAATCTGTTTGGCCAAGAAAGAGCCCAGAGAGTGACTCTTCGCCCTGAAGGTCTGCACTAGCGGGAATGCCGCCAAAAACGTTGAATGCCAGCTGATTACTCAGAAAATACGACACGTCGAATGAAACGGTAGTATCATCGTTAATAGACAGGTTGGCATTTGGAACGGGGGCACCACCCGCAGAGGCCGATCGCAAATCTTCATCAGTCAGAACTCTGGTGGCGTTCAGCCCAATTACCCAATCACCTCTACTATAATCTGGCTCAGATTGAGCGTTCGCCAAGCTTGCGGCAACTGAAAGTAAAAAGAATGCTACTAACGAGACTTTACTATTTATTTTATGTTTCATCTTTTTGTTATCCTTTTTGGTATTAAAACAAATTGGTTTTAGGTAAAACTGCAATTTTTCGTAACACAAATGCCACGCATTGATGCTAGCTTGCCGGTTTATTGACTAATACTTCCCCATACTCAGAACGCAGCTTGTTTTTTAATACTTTCCCAGTGGCATTGCGTGGCAATGCTTCCACAAAAATCGCGCGATCCGGGGTCTGCCACTTGGCGACTTTTCCCTGATAATGAGCAAGAAGTTCCTCCTCAGTAATATTTGCGTCGGGTATTTTTACTGCCAACAGGATCGGTCGTTCATCCCATTTATCATGGGAGGCCGCCACCACGGCAGCTTCATTGATGGCAGAATGGCCCATTGCGATTCCCTCCAATTCGACTGTAGATATCCATTCACCACCAGATTTAATAATATCTTTTGAGCGGTCACGTATTGTCATAAATCCATCATCATTGATCGAAGCAACATCACCTGTCTCGAACCAACCGTCTTCCTCAAGAGTCTGATTTGGTTCAACACCGAAGTAATCGGCTACCACCCAATGACCACGGATGCGGAGATTTCCCTGAGCAATGCCATCTTCGGGCAGTTGATGACCGTCTTCTCCTACAATTTTGAGCTGCACCCCGTAGGGAGGCCGTCCCTGGCTTTCACGGATTTTGTTTCTTCCTTCCTCCGAAAGAGTATTGTGTTTCGACAGCAGTGCATTGACGGTTCCGATCGGTGATGT
>JAKLLS010000226.1 GCA_022014155.1 Marinobacter sp.
CCTGCCCGCAACCCGGGCTTTCTGGTTTGCCTGGTATACCTTCCATCCGGAAACCAGCGTTTTTGAAGCTGATTAGCGCTACGTCTGGTCGTTGCCTCGCCCTTTCGCTTCAAGAGCTTCGGCCACCCGCTCATCGACGCGGCGAACGAATTCTTCGTCCACAGTACCCGAGGTATGGGCTTTCATGAGCTCTGTGCTGGCGCGCAGGTTGCCGATGAACGATCGGCAGTTTCCACACATCATCAGATGCATTTTTACGGACAGTTTTCCGGCTGTGTTTAGTTCACCATCAATGTAATCGCTGGCTATCATCGCCAGATCCCTGCACATCAACATTCGCCCGTCTCCTGGAACGTCTCTACCATGAGAAATATCTTCTGTCGTGCACGGTGTATAAGCACACGAAGGTTAGAGGCACTGACGTCCAGAATGTTACACACATCGTCGGATTTGTGCTGGTGGGCTTCGTACAGCATCAGGGCGGAACGCTGGGTTTCAGGTAACGCCGAGAGGTGTTTGTCCAGGCAGTCGCTGAGCGCGCCGTTCTCCATCAGGGTATCCGCGGATTCATCAAACCGCAGTTTGGGGGGCATTTCCCAGCGTCCGGAGGCGTTGAATCGGTTTTCCAGATCCGGGTCCAGGCTATTGGAGAAGTCCATCGGGACTTCGCGTTTGGCGGATCTGAGCCTGTTTTTGCAGCGATTGGCCACGATGCGGTGAAGCCAGGTTTTGAGTCCCGAGCGGCCTTCGAACGTTTGAATCGCGTCAATGACTGTTACCCAGCAATCCTGAACAATGTCTTCAGCACTTGAGCGATCAAGGTAGAATCGTGCGACGGTGAGCATGCCAGGGGTGTATGCACGCACGGCCTCGTGGTATGACTGCTGCTCGCCCGACTTCATTCTTGATACCAGTGTGTTTTCGTCGGGACCGTCCGTGCCAGCCATGCTGTTTCCTTTTGTGAGTAAGTGTTCAAGAATAGCAGTGAGTCCGTTGATTTCCCCAAAAGTTCCCGGCGATTATCGGCCTACGTCGTGATCAATTCGTTAAACATTTATGAGCGCAGGTTGACACATTTGATGCTTTTTTCACGTAAAACAGAGTAAAGCTCAACAGTTGCAGTGCAGCCAATTTCTGCTTTTCTGTAACACTTCCACGAATCGCGTGTCATAACGGCATCAGATTACAGGCAACAAGGATTACTTCATGTCATCGAAAAAATGGATGCTGATCGTATTGATCGCGGCGGTGGTCATCGGGTTTATCGTCAGTGGCGGTGATGAGCTGCTGACGTTGCAGAATCTCAAGGACAACCAGCAGCTTCTGCAAAACTGGATTGACCGGAACCTGGTGGTCGCGGTACTCGGTTTTGTGGCCATTTATGTGGTGGTTACGGCACTGTCACTGCCCGGGGCTGCCATCATGACGCTGGCCGGCGGGGCGTTTTTCGGCAATATCTACGGCCTGGCTGCAGTGTCTGTTGCTTCTACCATCGGTGCTTCCCTCGCCTTTCTTGTCGCCCGCTTTCTGATGCGCGACACCTTGCGTAACCGCTACAGGGACACCGTTGCCAAAATGGATCGTGGCGTTGCAAAGGATGGTGCCTTTTACCTGGCTACCCTCCGGCTGGTGCCGGTCTTTCCATTCTTCCTGATCAATATCGCCATGGGATTGACCGCCATGAAGCTGCGGACGTACGCGCTGGTGAGCTGGCTGGCAATGCTGCCGGGCACCTTTGTGTACGTGAACGCCGGCACCCAGTTGAGTCAGATCCAGTCCACCGGGGATATCCTGTCGGCCGAGCTTCTGTTGTCCTTCGCCTTGCTGGGTCTGTTCCCGCTGATCGCAAAATTTGTGGTGGACTTTATCCGTCGTCGCCGGGTGTACGCCGGTTGGCAAAGGCCCGAATCCTTTGACTACAACCTGCTGGTGATCGGCGGCGGCTCTGCTGGCCTGGTCTCTGCCTACATTGCCGCCGCTGTGAAAGCGAAGGTGGCCCTGATCGAAAAACACAAGATGGGCGGCGACTGCCTGAACACCGGGTGCGTACCCTCCAAGGCATTGATTCGCAGTGCCAAGGCGGCGGATACACTGCGCCATGCCAATCGTTATGGCCTGGAATCCGTGCCGGTGAAAGGCTCGTTCAGGAACATCATGAAGCGGGTGCAGGAAGTGGTTGCCAAGGTGGAACCCCACGACTCCCCCGAGCGCTATCGAAAACTGGGGGTGGATTGCATCTTTGGTGAGGCCAGCTTCGTATCTCCCTGGGAGCTGGAGGTAAAGCACAACGACGGTCGGACAGAACGGCTCACCGCACGGAGTATCGTGGTCGCCACGGGCGGCAAGCCGGCCATGCCACCGATACCGGGGCTTGATGATATGAACCCGCTGAATTCGGACAACCTGTGGCAGTTGCAGGAGCAGCCGGAGCGACTGTTGGTGCTGGGCGGCGGTCCCATCGGCTCTGAACTGGCTCATGCCTTTGCCCGTCTGGGTAGCAAGGTGGTCCAGGTGGAGATGGCGGATCGACTGTTGGTGAAGGAAGACGTTGAGGTCTCCGAGCTGATCCGGAAACAGTTTGAGCAGGACGGTATCGACCTGAGGCTGAACCATGCTGCAAAAGAATTTGCGATCGAGGACGGTGAGAAAGTGGTGTATTGCGAGCACCAGGGCGAACGCATCCGGATTGCCTTTGACGAGGTGCTGGTGGCTGTCGGTCGTGCGGCCAATACCGAAGGCCTGGGCCTCAGTACTATCGGCGTTGAAACCCTGCCCAATGGCACCGTGCCGGTAGACGAAGACATGAGCCTGCGCTTCCCCAACGTATTTGCCTGTGGTGACGTGGCCGGCCCTTACCAGTTTACCCATGCGGCGGCCCATCAGGCCTGGTATGCGGCGGTAAACGGTCTGTTCGGCCAGTTCAAGCGCTTTAAGGTAGATTACCGGGTCATGCCCTGGGTGACCTTCACCTCACCGGAAGTGGCCCGGGTCGGCCTCAGTGAAGCCGAGGCGAAGGAAAAAGGAATTGCCTACGAAGTCACCCGTTATGGCCTGGACGATCTGGACCGTGCCATTACTGAAAGCGAGGACTATGGCTTTATCAAGGTGCTGACACCGCCGGGCAAGGACAAGATTCTGGGTGCGGTGGTGGTCGGTTCCCACGCCGGGGAGATACTCGCGGAATTCACCCTGGCGATGAAACACGGCCTGGGCCTGAACAAGATTCTGGGAACGATCCATCCCTACCCGACCTGGAACGAATCGGCCAAATACGCCGCCGGTGAGTGGAAACGCGCCCACGCCCCCCAGCGCGTTCTGAACCTGCTGGAAAAGCTGCACGGCTGGCGCCGTGGCAAAAACACGAAAACACTGAGGAGCACCTATGCCCCTGACCGAAACCCGACCGGCCCGCAGTAAACGAATCCCGGCCGTGGAAGTCCTCGAACCCAGGGCGTTCGACAGCTGGACCCACACCCGCGATGGCGACCCGCGTGGCTACATAGACGCGGATAAGCTGAAGGAGTTGTGGATCCACACCGGCACAGCCTGCAACCTGGCGTGCCCGTTCTGCCTCGAGGGCTCTCACCCCGGTGACGGTCGGATTCCGGGCATGAAGCTGAGCGATGTAAAACCCTTTCTCCACGAAGCCATCGACATGGGTGTGGAGCAGTTTTCCTTCACCGGAGGCGAGCCCTTCGTGATCCGGGATTTCGTCAACATCCTCGATTACGCCAGCCAACACCGGCCCTGTTTCGTTCTGACCAACGCCACCGAGCCGTTATTAAAGCGTCGCCACCAGGTGTTGCCGTTGCTGGATAACCCCTATGAGATCCACTTTCGGGTCAGCCTGGACTTCCCGGACCGGGCACGTCACGACAAGGATCGCGGCGAAG
>JAKLLS010000227.1 GCA_022014155.1 Marinobacter sp.
GACCATGGCGGCCGAATCGACCGCAGCAAGCACCTGACCTTTGAATTCAACGGCCAACGTTACAAGGGCTTTTCCGGTGATACTCTGGCCTCGGCGTTACTCGCCAATGGGGTCGATGTGATCGGCCGCAGCTTCAAGTACAGTCGCCCTCGCGGCATCGTCGCCGCTGGCGCCGAGGAACCAAACGCGGTATTCCAGCTCGGGGCCACTGAAGCCACCCAGGTACCGAACGTCCGCGCCACCCAGCAGGAACTGTTTGATGGGCTGGTCAGCCAGCCCACCAGCGGCTGGCCAAACCTGAAGTTCGATTTCCTGGGCGTTTTCGGCTCCATCCTCGGCCGCATGCTGCCCCCCGGCTTCTACTACAAGACATTCATGTTTCCCCAGGCCGCCTGGGAAACCTATGAGAAGTACATCCGCAAGGCTGCCGGCCTTGGCCGTTCGCCGCGCGATCCGGATGTCGACACTTACGACCACCTGAATCAGCATGCCGATGTGCTGATCGTCGGGGCCGGGCCCGCCGGGCTTTCGGCAGCCCTGTCCGCTGCCCGCTCCGGAGCACGTGTGATTCTCGCCGACGAACAGGCCGAGATGGGGGGCTCGTTGCTCGACGGCCGCGATACCCTGGATGGCAAACCTGCCGGCGACTGGGTACGGGATACCCTGGAGGAACTGTCGGGGTATGACAATGTCCTGCTGCTGCCCCGCGCCACCGTCAACGGCTACCACGACCACAACTTCCTGACCATTCATGAGCGTCGTACCGATCACCTGGGCGACCGTGCCCCGGCTAACCGGTCGCGCCAACGCCTGCACCGGGTGCGTGCCAAGTGGGTGGTGCTGGCCACGGGGGCTCATGAGCGGCCGTTGGTCTACGGCAACAATGACCTGCCCGGCTGCATGCTGGCTTCAGCAGTGTCGACCTACATCAACCGTTACGCCGTGGCACCCGGCCAACGGCTGGTGCTAATGACCACCAACGACAACGCCTATCGCACGGCCTTCGACTGGCAGGATGCCGGGCGGGAAGTCGTCGCCATTGTCGACACCCGTGCCTATGTCGACGGCGCCTGGCAGGACGAGGCTAACCGACGCGGCATCAGGATACTGAAGGGCCAGGCCGTCATTGATGCTCAGGGTAAGACGCGTGTGACAGGCGCGGTGGTCGCCGGCCTGAGTACTGACGGCACCAAGCTCACTGGTAAAGACGAAGTACTGAGTTGCGACACCCTGGCCAGTTCCGGCGGCTGGAGCCCGGCGCTTCATCTATCCTGCCATACCGGCAGCCGCCCGGTCTGGGATGACGAGGTCATAGGCTTCGTGCCGGGTAAGACCGTTCAGAAGCAACTCACGGCCGGTGCCGTGACCGGTTGCTTTTCCCTGGCCGGATGCCTTGCCGACGGCGCCCGCATTGGCGCCGAAGCGGCCACGAATGCCGGCTTCGAGGCGGAACCGGCCGCTACACCGTCGGTCAGGACCCGACCGGAAACCCGTCCCATGGCACTGTTCTGTGTGCCGCACCATAAACCCAACAGCCGGGCACCGAAACAGTTCGTCGATTTCCAGACCGATGTGACCGCCGCTGGTATCGAGCTGGCGACCCGCGAGGGCTTTGAATCCATCGAGCACGTGAAGCGATACACGGCGATGGGCTTCGGCACCGATCAGGGCAAACTCGGTAACATCAACGGCATGGCCGTTGCCGCCAAGTCCCTGAACCAGTCGATTCCGGAAACCGGTACCACCATTTTCCGGCCGAACTATACACCAGTGACTTTCGGCGCGATCGCCGGACGCCACTGTAACGACCTGTTCGAGCCCAAGCGCTACTCCGCCATGCACGAATGGCACGTCGAGCATGGCGCCCTGTTCGAGGACGTCGGCCAATGGAAACGCCCCTGGTATTTCCCCAAACCGAACGAAACCATGCAACAGGCGCTTGATCGGGAATGCCTGGCAACACGCACCAGTGTGGGCATTCTCGACGCCTCGACCCTGGGCAAGATCGACATTCAGGGCAAGGATGCCCGCGAGTTCATTGGCCGCATCTACACCAACGCCTGGGCGAAGCTCGCGGTGGGGAAATGCCGCTATGGCCTGATGTGTAAAGAAGACGGCATGGTGTTCGACGACGGGGTTACCTCCTGCCTGGCCGAGGACCACTTCCTGATGACCACCACCACTGGCGGCGCCGCTGGCGTACTCGAGTGGCTGGAGTTCTATCACCAGACCGAGTGGCCGGAACTGGAAGTCTACATGAACACCGTGACCGACCACTGGGCGACCATGACCATTGCCGGGCCAAACGCCCGCAAGCTGTTGTCCGAACTGACTGATGACATTGATCTGGACAAGGACAGCTTCAAGTTCATGGACTGGCGCGAGGGTACGGTGGCGGGCGTACCGGCCCGGGTGTTCCGTATCTCCTTCACCGGTGAACTGTCCTATGAGATCAACGTACAGGCGAACTACGGCCTGTACGTCTGGGAAAAGCTGTTCGAGCATGGCGCCAAGTACGACCTGACGCCTTACGGCACCGAGACCATGCATATTCTGCGCGCCGAAAAGGGCTTCATCATCGCCGGTCAGGACACCGACGGTTCCGTTCACCCCTACGACCTCGGCATGAGCTGGGCCGTGAAGGAGGACAAGCCATTCAGCTTCATTGGCAAGCGTGGTATGAAGCGGGAAGACTGCGTGCGGGAAAACCGCAAGCAACTGGTCGGCCTGAAAACCAAGGACCCGAGCATTGTATTGCCCGAGGGAGCCCAGGCCGTGGACAACCCCAATCATCCGAAACCGGTACCGATGTTGGGGCACGTCACCTCCAGCTATTACAGCGCCAACCTTGGTCGCTCCATCGCCATGGGCGTGATCAAGAACGGCCATAAGCGAATGGGCGACACCGTCTACTACCCATTGGTCGACGGCCGGGTTGTCGAAGCAGAAATCTGTAGCACTATCTTTTTGGATCCGAAGGGGGAGCGTCAAAATGTCTGAAGCAATCAACAAGGCGGTCCTTGTGTCGACCCAGGTAGCCATTATGGACCAGTTGCCAGAGACCGGGATTCCAGCGCGTAGCCCGCTGTCGCAACACGTGAAAACTGCGTCCAGGACATCACCGGAGAACCCAGGGGTCTATCTGTGGGAATCCGCCCTGAAGACTCACCTGGCCCTGCGGGGAGACGCCAATAACGCCGACTTCGCCAAGGGTGTCGAGGCCGCCACTGGGCTGGTGTTACCCGAGGCGATGCGGAGCAACCATAACAGCGACTGGGCACTGAGCTGGATCGCTCCGGACGAATGGCTGCTGACAGGCCCCGGCGATCAGGCGTTGGCCATGGAAACGGCACTGCGCGAGCAACTTGACGGGCACTATGCGGTGATTAATGTCGGCGGCGGCCAGACGCTGGTGCGGCTCGCCGGCGCCAGGGCGCGCTCGGTGCTGATGAAGAGCTGTCCATACGACGTGCACGACCACAACTTCCCGGTCGGCAAGGTCGTGACAACGGTGCTGGCAAAGTCCCAGGCAACGATTCGCCGTGTCGGGGACGATGATTGGGAACTGGTGGTGCGCCGTAGTTTCGCAGACTACATCTGGCGCTGGCTGGTTGATGCAAGCCAGGAATACCGCCTTAGCCTGAATCCACCACCCAAGAGCGCCTCCACAAACCGTTCTAGCCGGACCGAGGCGAGCCCGGTTGAAAACTGAGGGTACAGTCAATGGGCGTTAAAGAGAAACTCTGGATCCTGACGGCTCAATGTCCGAGCCGTCTGGGTACTGTCGATGCCGTCACCCGCAGTCTGGTCGAAAGTGAGAACTACATCGTGGCGTTGAACTC
>JAKLLS010000228.1 GCA_022014155.1 Marinobacter sp.
TATTATGCAAATTTTTCATCGAAACAACGGGGAAGAGCAGCCGTACTGGCCTGCAGGACCCTTCAAGATTCGTCTGCCGTTCGTCCATTACCGCTGGGAATTCGCGGAGATGGTCCAGGCGCTGATCATGTTCGTGGTCAGTCTGGCGATGATTCCGCTGTTGGAGAAATACCTGGGGGTGCCCTATGACGTGGCGCTGGCCTACGTGGTCATTTGTGGCATTGGCTTCATGCTTCCGGCCCTGCTGGGCGTACCACTGGTGCCAGGCTGGATTACCCCGGGCATTCCGGTGGTATTGCTGTTCCTGGGTGACTACGAGCCCGGTCCCGAGGCGATTCAGGCGCTGTTCGCACTGCAGTTCCTTGTGTTCATTATCTTCCTGGTGCTGGGAGTAACCCGCCTGGGCAGCAAACTGGTGGAGCTGATTCCCCGTTCGATGAAAGGTGGCATCATCATCGGTGCCGGTATCGCCGCGCTGATGGGAGAAATCGAAGCTGGCGGCCGGTTGGCGGAAACTCCGATCTCACTGATCGTCGGAGGCCTGGTGTGCCTGTACCTGATGTTCTCCGTATCGTTCAAGGGCTTCGTCGATACCAGCAAACTTGCCCGCAAAATCGCCAACTATGGCATGGTGCCGGGGATGGTGGTTGCCATTCTGGTGGGCTTTGCCACGGGTGAGTATGCGGTTCCCGATGTGGAGTGGGGTATTACCAAACCGGCCTTTGACGAGCTGTGGAACTACCTGCCATTTGCCGTTGGTTTCCCGGATGCCAGCGTGTTCATGTACGCCATTCCGACTGCGGTCATTGCTTACGTGATTGCGTTTGGCGATATCGTGGTCGGCCAGTCCCTGATGAATCGTGTGGATCACCTGCGCAAGGACGAGGACATCGACAACAGCATTGACCGGGTTCATCTGGTGACTGCTATCCGCAATGGCGGCCATGCTTTCTTCGCACCGTATCCGGGTCTGGCCGGACCGATCTGGACAGCCGTTACTGCCACCATGGCCGAGCGCTACAAGTACGGTCGCAATGCCATGGATTCGATCTACAGTGGCGGTGGCACCTTCTGGATTACCGGCTTTATCGCGCTGTTCATGCTGCCGCTGGTGAGTTTCTTCCAGCCGGTGCTGCCCATTGCGCTGTCCCTGACCCTGCTGCTGACCGGTTACATCTGCCTGATGGTGGGGCTGGAGCAGCTGGAGAACAACACCGAGCGTGGCATAGCCGGCACCATGGGTGTGGTACTGGCGGTCTATGGCGCGGGTTGGGGCCTGGCCACTGGAGCGGTTCTTTATTTGCTGATTGAGCGTACCAAATTGCTTGGCTTCACCGCAGACCCGGAAGCGCCGGGCGCGAAAGTCGCGGAAGAGCACTAAACCGGTCGCCTCCGCTGTAATAGCTGGAGGCGATCCAACCCCTGTGTGTCCTTCGGGGGGTATTGGCATAGCCATACCTCCCTTTTTTGACTAAATGTCATTTCGTGACAATTTGTCTTATTTTACCCTTTATCGACTTCCTTCCCTTTGCTTTTCAGGTTTAAACTGACGTGGCTGATTGTTTTTCGTCCGCCATCTCATAATCATAAAAACCGGAGGCAATCATGACCATCAGCTCTACGCCCGACGACGTGAGCGTTGCTCCCCGGCACCTGCGGTTCGACGTCGCCGAGGACCTAAAGACGTTGTGGCATGGTAACGATGCCTTTCGCACTGCGTTTTTCAACGCATTGTCCCTGCAGTTTCCGGACGGTGAGCAGCAATTTATCAACGCCGTGCGCCATTACCGGGACAGGATTGATGATCCCAAGCTGGCGGAAGAGATTCGCGGATTCATCGGTCAGGAAGCGCTGCACAGCCGTGAACACAAGAGCTATAACGAGGCCCTGAAAGCCCGTGGCTATGATATTGATGGGCTGGACCGCCGATTCCGCAAACATATGGACTGGGTGGCCCGCCTTCCCGCGAGCCGACAGCTCGCAGGCACCTGCGGCGCGGAGCATTACACCGCCGTGTTGGCCAATGCGATTCTGAGCCACCCTGAATGGATGGACGGGGCAACCCCAACCATGAGAGCCCTGTGGCGCTGGCACGCCATTGAGGAAACCGAACACAAATCCGTGGCTTTTGATGTCTACCGTCACTGCATTGGCAGCGAACGGCTGCGACGCATTGTCTTCCTGTTCGTGACCTGGAATTTCTTCAAGTACACCTTTATTAATACCTGCAGCCTACTGAAAACCGATGGCAAACTCTGGAGTCTGCGGACCTGGCTTGGCGGCCTGAATTTTCTGTGGGGAAAGCCAGGGGTGTTGCGCAAGTGTCTGCCGGATTTCCTGGCCTATTTCCGAAAAGGGTTTCACCCGTGGCAGCAGGATAATCGTTCACTTCTGGAGGATAATCTGCGGGAGCTGGAAAACGTGGCGTGAGAGTCGTAACAGATGATTGCTGAAGCAGTGATCATGTTGTGCAGGACTGGCCGCTACCACAAACAACGACAATAAAAAACGGAATTCCATTTCTGGAATATCCCTTACCTGGAGGCACCAATGCGAGTTGGATTAATCGTGGATTCTGCGTGCGACTTACCCTATGAGTTCAGTCGCAAGCATGGTCTGTTTGTACTTCCCGTCACCGCCGTGATCGATGGCCAGACCTACGTTGATGAACACGACCCTGTTCTTACCCAGGAGTTCTATCAGAGCGGGCTGCTGCAGCGAGGGCACCACGCTGAGACTCAGGCATTCACCGCAGAACAGATTCATGACCTGTTCATGGAAAAAATAGTGACACAGTATGATCTGGCGATCTGTGAAACAGTTACCAGAACGCGAAGCCTGATTTTTCAGAACGCGACCGAAGCAATGAACAGTGTCATGGCGCATTACCACGAACCCCGGAAGGCCGCCGGACGGGAAGGCAGGTTTTCCATGCGTGTCATTGACAGCAAACAGATATTTGCAGGGCAGGGGTTGCTCGCAGCGCATACGGTCCGATTGATCGGACAGAATCTGTCGAAAAATGCTTTGCGTCATCAGGTGGACAGCTTTACGGACAAGATTTACACCTGTGTTATTCCCCGGGATCTGCACTATATCCGGGAGCGTGCCCGTCGCCGTGGCGACAAGAGTGTGTCTGCCCTGGTGGCATTTCTGGGTAAGGCATTGAATATTACCCCGGTTATTTTTGGCAAGGGCGCCATTGGCGAACCGGTGGCAAAAACGCGGGATTTCAATGTCGCGGTTGAGAAGGTGATGAACTACGCCGCTGCCAGGGTCGAGGCGGGGTTGTTAACGCCCTATGTGAGTCTTTCCTGTGGACTGACCTGGACCGAGATTGAGGACCTGCCCGGCCTGAATACTCTTCGGGATGCCTGTGAGCGCAACGGTGTGGAGTTACTGCTGTCCCAGATGGGGATCACCAGCAGCATCTACGTCGGGCCGGGCAGTCTCTGCCTGTGCCTGGCGGCGGATCCTCATGATTTCAG
The DNA here is from genome assembly GCA_022014155.1 of Marinobacter sp. Lineage (GTDB taxonomy): Bacteria > Pseudomonadota > Gammaproteobacteria > Pseudomonadales > Oleiphilaceae > Marinobacter. Next base: position 3,489 of record JAKLLS010000228.1, read on the forward strand.
GGATTTTCAGTAATAACCTTTCTCCCGTGCGGTCGGTGGCAACTGACCCGGCCGCACCTGCTTACCGGTAATTTTGGCAAACCTTTCCCGCCGGTCTTCATGTTAGCCTCTGGGCATCGGATCTCATTCCAGAAACAGGACAGCTGACACCATGACAAAAGGCAACACAGATCTCGCCAATGAGCTGCTTGAGCAGCATGTAAAGTTCGAAATGGCGGCACTGAAAGGCGCAAAGCTGCGCAAGTTTGTAGAGAATGAAGTCAGTGAGCTGCTGAACTATGCCAATGACGTTACTCTGGGCCGGATTACCTCGGAAGAGCAGGTGATGGGGGTGATTCAGCGTATTGTCGTG
>JAKLLS010000229.1 GCA_022014155.1 Marinobacter sp.
ACATTAGGGAAGGTCTGAATAACCGGTGATTTTTGCCGATGTTGTTTCAAAACAGCAAAAATCGGGAATTGCAGACGTTTTTTCCCGTTATTTGTATGTTTCTTGCCTGTTTCCCGCCATTTTGACGGAAAACAGGTGCACTCGCCTTCCGCCAGCTTGTATTTTTCACCGATCAGCAGGTTGCTGAACGCAGCCAGCAAATGAAGCCGGTTGTTGTGCTTGGCAAGGCCCCGATAGCGGACTTTGCTGTAGCCGAAGATCTGCTTGATGTAGCGGAAGGGATGCTCCACTTTGGCACGAACACTGGCTTTGATTTTTTCGGCTTTCAGTTTGCCGGCATCCAGCTTCTTCCGGGTGCCTGGCCGTTTGGCAATGAACCAGGAGACGTTCTCGCGGTGCTTATGCTCATCCCGCTTTTGAATGCCAAGGTACCCGGCATCGCCGAAGACTCGTTGCTCTTCACCGTGCAGCAGCTTGTCGGTGGGCACAATGTCGTGAACGTTGGCAGCAGTGGAATCGATGCTATGAATCAGGCCCAGTGTGTCATCGACACCAATGTGCATCTTCATACCGAAGTGCCATTCGTTGCCCTTTCTGGTCTGGTGCATCTCCGGGTCGCGCTTGCCGGTGCTGTTTTTGGTGGAGCTGGGAGCAGAGATAATGGTGGCATCTACAATGCTACCTTCACGCAGCATCAGGCCGTTTTTCTCCAGGTGTTTGTTCACCTCGTTAAACAGCGCCTTGCCAAGACCGTGCTGCTCCAGGAAATGCCGGAAGTTGAGAATGGTCGTCTCGTCCGGCAAGCGATCCAGCTTCAGGCCAGCGAAGTGACGCATGGATTCGATCTCGTAAAGAGCGTCTTCCATCGCCGGATCGCTCAGGTTATAGAACAGTTGCGTGCAGTGAACTCGAAGCATGGCAGGCAGCGGATACGGAGACCGACCGTTCTGGCCCTTGGGGTAATAACGGGCTACCTTCTTTTCCAACTGCTTCCAGGGAATCAGCTTGTCCATCCGTTCCAGAAAGATCTCGCGACGGGTCTTGCGCTTTTTGTTCTGGTACTCGGCTTCGGAGAAGGTGATCTGATCCATGGTGGCAACGAATCCTCTGCAGTTGGCGATGGCCATATTATCGCTGATTTTGAGACTTATTGAGAGTCTCCTTAGGCATCTATATATTTCAAGCGGCCCTTTTCTCCCGCCACTGGTCATACCCCTCCAGGGCGCTTTGAATGGCCGCTCCGGACCTTTTCGATCCGGGGGCTTCAGAGCCTCTCCCCGCAAGTATTTGCGCGCGGTATTCCGTGCCCCCCCCCAGCTTCCGGCTAATGGCTCGAATACTCATACCCTGCCGGGATAAAATCTTGATTTCCATAATGGCTTCCTTTGTCAGCATGGGCCGCCCTCCTGTCGAGTCGGCCCTTATTAAAACAAAGGTGGGTCAGTAATTTTGACCGTAAAGGGTCAGTTTCCTATGTCCGGTGACACTGGCCCTGTTTCCCCTTGAAGGCGAAACCACCTCCTTGAAAACGAGCCTGGTGGCGCCAGCGAGTCAACACTCGCTTTTGTTACGTGCTTCAGCCCATTGTGCTAAGCGTCCTCCGAAAGCGGGTCAGAGCAAAGCCAAAAAGGGTGGCCCCGATAACAGCGATGGCCAGGAACTGCGGCCAGACGGTTGTGAGGCCCGCGCCACGGTAGAGAATCGCCTGGGCCAACATCACGAAATGCGTGTTGGGCGTGGCCAGCATGATGTACTGGACGGCATCCGGCATGCTCTCCCGCGGTGTCGAACCGCCCGAAAACATCTGCAGCGGCAGTAGCACCAGCATGAGTAGCAATGCGAACTGGGGCATGGAGCGGGCGACGGTGCCCAGGAATATCCCCATGGATGTGGTGGCGAAAAGATGCAACGCCGCCCCGACCAGGAAAAGCGAAAGCGAGCCCTGGATCGGTACGGACAGCCAACCCTGCACCACCGCGGTCAGTGCGAAGGCGGTGGAGGCAAGGACCACCAGGGCCATGGCGCACACCTTGCTGCTCATGATCTCGAACGGCGTGACCTGCATGACAGCACCGAACCAGGATTTATTGAGCTGGGGATTGAAGCGCGCCCGCAGCGCCAGGTCCACCGGCAGCTCCGGAACCTCGCGGTAGCGCTGAACGAAGGTGCGCACCTCATCGTTCACGATGGTCTGGATATAGCCGCTGCGGGCGAACGCCTGGCTCATCGACGTTGAGCTGAATCGTGGGCCGCCTCCCTATCAGCAGGTCGCGCTGGAATTCCGGCGGGATATCCAGGGCAAAGGTGTCGAGCCCGGCATCCATGCGGGTGTCCATCTCAGCCTGATTGATGATGTCCGTTGACAGGCATGAAATAAGGCGCTGACGATGCGCCAGGACAGCGGCGAACGATCCTCGTTCACGACTGCGATCGGTGCCTTGTTGAGAGTCTCCGGCATGGCTGTGGCCGCGGTGTAGACGATACAGTTAAGGCGTAGACAATCAGCAGCATGATCGGGTCGCGCAGCAGGCTGCGGAACTCCTTGACACCAAGATAACCAACGTTGGCAAGATGCAGGGCTAACGCTCCTGCTTCTTGAGCAGCGCCCAGGCAAGCCCGATCAGGATCGGCGGGGCCAAGGCCAGCGGGAGAAAGGCGGCGTGCACGTCGGAGAAGTTGACTCTACCCACATGTAACCTCACGCGGTAAGGTCAGCCAGTGAGTGGCACGCTCTAGCAGATGGTTTCTCAGTAAAAGCTTGACCTCGCAATCACCTATGATCAATAAAAAGAACAGGCACTTACGGTACTCTCCATTGGCCGATGAACAATTTTTTTGGTTGCACCGCCGGATACAGGAATTTTCAAGCGAAACTCGATCAGTCTCGACAAGGTTCTGTTTGACTCCGACAAATAGTGGCCACTTTCCGATTGCCAACCAATCTATGCAATAAAGGCATAGATTTTATCGAAATTATCTAATTGCAGGGTTATTCCCTCCCCTGCTATTTTCTATTCTTCATTTTATTCTAAAACACGCGCTCTGCTGATTTCAGGCTTAAATGAGGTTTTAAAGTAATGAATGTCTTTCTTTGCCATCCGCGCCGTTCGGCTATCGGCCGCCTCAGCAGCACTCTTGCCGGTGTGCGCCCGGACGACTTAGCCGCCCATATTCTTAGGGCCGTGCTTCAGGAAGCGCCGGAGTTGGATTGGGTAGCCATCGACGAAGTCATGATGGGCAGCGTCAACCAGACTGGCGAAGACAACCGCAACGTGGCCCGCATGTCCGCGTTGCTTGCTGTTTTGCCCATTTCCGTACCCGGTACCACCCTCAACTGGCTATGCGGTTCCGGCATGGACGCTGTGGGCACTGCTTTCCGCGCCGTCCGCGCTCGTGAGTTGGACCTGGTTTTAGCAGGCGGCGTGGAATCTATGTATCGAGCCCCCTATGTCCTAGGCAAGGCGGACTCAGGCTTCTCTCGGGATCAAAAAATCGAAGACACCAACATCGGTTGGCGCTTCGTAAACCCCCAGATGAAGGAACAGTACGGCATCGATTCTATGCCGGAAACGGCCGAGAGCGTTGCCGAACAATTCAACATTTCCCGAGAAGACCAGAATCTGTTCACCTTCCGCTCCCAGCAGAAGGCTACTCGAGAGCAACAACAAGGTGTGTTCGCCCAAGAAATCGTACCGGGGTCCATCCCGCGCCGAAAGCAGGACCCGCTGGTCTTTGATACCGACGAGTATCCCCGCAGCACCATGCTGGAGAAGCTCGCTTCGCTGTCCACACCATTTCGAGAAAACGGTTGTGTGACCGCCGGCAAGGCCTCCGGC
>JAKLLS010000230.1 GCA_022014155.1 Marinobacter sp.
TCCTGGCGGGATTTGCCCTGTTGTACCCGGTGCCCTGGTTCAACGCCATCGTATTTCTCGTTGCTGCCTGTTATGGCGCCTGGCTGATGTATGACGGTCTACCCATCGTGATGGGGATCGAGAAGGAGCGTGCGGTCATGTACGGCGGTGCACTGCTGACGGTGGCGCTGGTTATTCTGGTGTCTACCCGTGTGGGGTCGGTTCTGATCTGGAATATGGGGTTTGGCCCTGTTTTCACCAATTAAGCGGTTGATTCGCCGCCAGTACGTTTAAGAAGGGAGCTTTGGCTCCCTTCTTTACATCAAGGGAACTGGTCCATGTCGCTGCTTTCCCACCAACTCCCGTCTGCGGATGCCGATTCCTTGCTTTCAGATCAACATTGGCATGCGATGGATATCAACGGTGTCAGGTCTGAGCTAAGCGCTTCCTTACCGTTGAGCGAATCCATTGTGAGGGAGCGTCAGGCCGAGTTTGGCCTGAACCAGCTTCCGGACGTCGCCCGGCGCGGTCCCCTGGCGCGACTGGGGCGTCAGCTCAGGAATTTCCTGATCTACGTCCTTCTGACGGCAGCCGTGATGACAGCCATTCTCGGGCACTGGGTCGACACTACGGTGATCCTGGCAGTGGTGGTGATTCAGACTCTGGTTGGATTTATCCAGGAAGGGAGAGCGGAGCAGGCGCTGAGCGCAATCCGTCATATGCTGGCGCCAAAAGCCCTGGTGTTGCGGGACGATGGCCAACATCGCATTGCTGCGGCTGAACTGGTTCCCGGTGACACTGTGCTGCTGGAATCCGGTGACCGCGTGCCGGCGGACCTGCGCCTGGAACAGTGCCATAGCCTGAAAATTGATGAAGCCATTCTCACCGGCGAATCTCAGCCGGTGGATAAATCCCCCGAACCAGTGCCCGAGGATGCGGTGCTCGGCGATCAATACAACATGGCGTTCTCTGGCACCATGGTAGTGACCGGGACCGGACGGGGCGTGGTGGTCCGTACCGGGCAGGTCAGTGAAATTGGCCGCATCTCGGGATTACTGCGGACCACGGCTTCACTGAAGACGCCATTGCTTGAGCAGATTGATCGGTTTGCCCGTTACCTGTCGATGATCATTATCCTGGCTGGTGTCGCGATATTTTTTGGTGGTCTGTATTTCAGTGGATTACCTTTTGCTGAACTGTTCATGGCCGTAGTGGGCCTCACCGTAGCAGCCATTCCGGAGGGGCTGCCAGCCATCCTGACCATTACCCTGGCTATTGGGGTGCGTCGTATGGCGGTGCGTCACGCTGTGGTGCGCCGAATGCCAGTCATTGAAACCCTGGGTGCTGTATCGGTGATCTGTTCTGACAAAACCGGAACCCTGACCCACAACGAGATGATGGTGACATCGGTGGTGGTGGATGGACAATGCCTGGAAGTCACCGGGGAAGGGTATGACCTGGAGGGCGGGGTCGGAAGTAGCACACCATCCCCGGCGCTGCTGGAACTCGCCCGGGCGGCGGCGCTCTGCAATGATGCCCATCTCCGTCACGGTGAAGCGGGTGTCACCGTGGCCGGTGACCCGATGGAGGGAGCACTGAAAGTCTTCGCCCACAAAGCCGAATTTGATCTGGAACAGAGCGATCAGGATTGGCCGAGGCTGGATGAGATTCCCTTCGATACACAGTACCGCTTCATGGCCACGCTCAATCACGACCACCATGGCCACACCCTGGCTTATGTAAAGGGAGCCCCGGAACGCATTCTGGAGATGTGCAGCTGTAGGGTGACGACGGATGGAGGCACTGGCGAACTGAATCGTGAGACCTGGGAGCATACCATCGCCGAGCTGGCATCCGGGGGCCTGAGGGTACTTGCGCTGGCGCGGAAGATGGTGCCATCCGGGCAGTATTCGCTGGCAGTGGAGGAGGTTGAGTCAGGTCTTGAGCTGCTGGGCCTGGTCGGGCTTCTCGATCCGCCACGGCACGAAGCAGTCCAGGCCATCAGGGACTGTCACAACGCCGGTATACAGGTCAAGATGATTACCGGAGATCATGCCATGACCGCCGGCGCCATTGCGGCAAAACTGGGACTGAAAAATACCGACAGGGTCATAACCGGTAGGGAAATGGACACCCTCAGCGATGATCAGTTGACGGCAATGGCAGGTGACGTGGACGTGTTTGCCCGAACCAGTCCTGAGCACAAGTTACGATTGGTGGCTGCGCTGCAAGCGCTTCACGGGGTAGTGGCGATGACCGGAGACGGAGTCAACGATGCTCCGGCACTGAAACGGGCAGATGTGGGCATTGCCATGGGTATCAAGGGATCCGAGGCCGCCAGGGAGGCGTCGTCAGTCGTTCTGCTGGACGACAATTTCGCCAGTATCGTGGCTGCAGTACGGGAGGGTCGAACTGTCTACGCCAATCTGAAAAAAGGTATCGCGTTCATGTTGCCGATCAACGGCGGTGAATCCGTCAGCCTGATCACCGCACTGTTGTTGGGGCTGACATTACCCATCACTGCCTTGCAGATTCTGTGGGTCAATATGGTCAGTTCGGTGGTTCTGGCCATGACGCTGGCGTTTGAACCAGCTGAATCGGATGTCATGAAGCGGGCCCCAAGGCGGCGGGATGAGTCGTTGCTCGCAGGATTCGTGCTTTGGCGGGTAGGATTTGTGTCGTTGCTGTTTCTGGCCGGTATCTTCGCAGCCTGGATCTGGGCCATGCACCGGTTTGATGATGAGAATACCGCCCGTACCCTGGCCGTTAACACGCTGGTAGCCATGGAGGTGTTCTACCTGTTTGCCGTGCGTTACCTGGATACACCCTCCATCACCTTCCGCGGTGTGCTGGGCACGCCGGCTGTGCTGCTGGCGGTTGCCGGCGTGGTAGTGCTGCAGTTGGTCTTTACCTACCTGCCATTGTTTCACGATACCTTTGGTAGCGCGCCCCTGGGTATCGACTCGCTGGTGTTTGCCGCAGGGGCGGGCGTCACGGTGCTCATTATCCTGGAGCTGGAAACGGCTGTACGGAAGCGGCTCGCGAGCCGCTGGAGCCCATCGCCTATGTCCGGCCACCAGTAATCACTGAGGGGTCTCCCCGGCCTTCCACGGCGGCGAATTCGGCACTGGAAAGCCATTCGCCCGGGGGGCGCTCCATGACGTTGGCGCAAGCCGCCAGGGCGTGCGCCCAGGAACATCGGTTGGCAAACAACATGCCGGCCTCGTTCAGGGTACCACCACGATTGATGTAGCCGAGTACCCGGGACTGCCGTGGTTCGGGAAACAATGGATGGAGGTGTCCACGAAATACCTCCGGACGCATGTGGGTCAAGGCCACCCGGCGGTGTAGCCGGAAGGGGAACAGCCGCTCACGTTCAAACTCGGAAAGGCATGCCGTTGCCTCGTGGGCGTCACGTGGTTGGCGGAACCGGGCCGGTTCCTGCAGATAGACCAGCCGGAAGGGGGTGGCGGTTTCCCGCAGCCTTTCGCAGGCATGAATCAGTTCTGAAAGTTGGTAGGCGCCGTTGGCAATCAGTAACACCGGTTCTCCGTCGGAGGTGTCCTCGTCCACCACCAGCGCGCCGTTGCGGGCCAAAGTCTGAGCCTCGGTTTCGTTGAACACGCAGGGGCGCTCACGCTTTGGTACCACCATACAGGTCAGGGTGCCCCGGCCCTGATAAATTCCGGGCAACACCGCCAACGTACTGTTGTAGTCGGCGGGAAAGACCACCCGCGATACGTCGTTCATTTCCCCGAGCAGCGCTTCACAGAAAGTGGTGTCCTGATGGGACTGCTCGTTCTTGCCGTTTTCCCAGGTGTGCGACGTGGCAAT
>JAKLLS010000231.1 GCA_022014155.1 Marinobacter sp.
GACAGGCAACTGAGCGTATGAGAGCAACGGTGGCCCGCTGGTTCCCTGAAGGTACTGCCGTCAGCCGGCCCCAGGGCGGATTTGTGATCTGGGCCCAGTTGCCGGGGAAGAATACCGGCACCGACGTGTATCGTCGGGCCCGGGAAGAGAATATCAATGTCGCTCCGGGGCTTATATTTTCAACCGCCTCCAAGTACAACAACTGCCTGAGGATTAACAGTGCCAACCCATGGAGCGAGCGTATCGAGGGCGCGGTGCGCAGGTTGGGGGAGCTGGCGGAACAATCACTCAACGGCTGATTTACGCAAATCCAGCGGATCCATCAGTCCGGCGGCAATGGCAATGCCGGTGACATCCGGCATCCGTTCCGCGCCCAGTCGTTTCATAACCCGGGAGCGATACAGGTCGATGGTCTTGATGCTGACATCCAGCATATCGGCGATCTCGCGACTGGTGTAGCCCTGTGCCAATGGCAGGAATACGTCGCGTTCCCGCCGGGTAAGGGTGGCAATTAACGCCTCGGTGTCCTCGTCCCCCCGTTGCTGTTTGCTGGTTTGCTGATGATCCTGCAATGCCTGCTGCACACTGTCCAGTAGCAGTTGCTCATTGAACGGTTTTTCGATGAAGTCGAACGCGCCTGACTTGAAAGCCCTCACCACAATCGGGACATCCGCATGCCCGGACACAAAGATAATCGGGAGTTGGGAACCGCGTTTCTGGAGTTCTTCCTGGACATTCAGTCCACCCAGGCCGGGCATTCTTACGTCGAGGATCACACACCCGCTGGTGGCATCTGCCAGGGCCTCCAGAAACTGGCGGCCGTCCGCATACGCCTGGACGTTGAGGCCAACGGATTCGAGCAGCCACTGGGTGGATTCCAGCATGCCGGCATCGTCATCAACCACGTATACGGTGGTGGAGGCGTCAGTCATTTGGGGGTGTCTCCGTTATATGAACAGGATTATGGCGTGAGGATGTCGTGGGCGGGAAGCGGCAGGTCAGCGTCAGCCCACCATGCTCGGCTCTGGAAGCGTCCAGGAAACCGCCAAAACCCTCAATGATGGAGCGGCTCATGGACAGCCCGAGCCCCAGGCCCTGGGGTTTGTTGGTGTAAAACGGCGTGAACATCTGGCGCAGTCCCTCGTCGTCCAGTCCCGGCCCCTGATCGGTGACCTGGATCAGGATTTCCCGGTCCTCAGTGACCGTGCTGGTGAGGGTGATTCCGGATTGTCCCTCATTGGCCGTTTCGGCGTTAGCATCGATGCCATTGCGAATCAGGTTGATCAGCACCTGTTCCAACAGGACCGGGTCGGCGGTAATGACCGGCCCGGGGTTGGCAAGCTGCTCCTGGATGGCGATGCCGTGTTTCTCCGCATCCCACTGGCACAGGCGTGCCACGTTGGTGATGACGTCGTTGACCGCGATGGGCGCTGTGCGCTTCTGGCCCTTGCGCAGGAAGGCGCGCAGGCGCTTGATCACTTCTGACGCCCGGTTGGCGTGATGGGTGATGCGCTGCAGGCCGTCGTCCACCCGATCCAGGCAATCCGGGTTGTCCCGCGCCTGTTTCAGGTAGCGCTGACTGGCGCTGGCAAAGTTCACAATGGTGGCCAGGGGCTGGTTCATCTCATGGGCAATACCGGAGGCCAATTCGCCAAGGGTGGCCAGCCGCGCGGTGTGGGCCAGTTCATCCGCCAACCGACGGTTATGCTCTTCGGACTCCACCCGCGCGGTAATATCCCGGGACACACTGACCACCTCAATCACCGCACCAGTGTAGGTTTCGCGAATGGCGCGGCTGGCTATCTCGAACCAGCGCTTGCTGCCGTCCCGGTGGGTGATGTTCAGGGTCATGGTGGCGTATCCGTCATCCCGGAGCTTGCGGCGGGTCTCCTCCAGTTGCTGGCTCACGCCGGTTCCCCGAAAGATGTCCTCCAGGGGTTTGCCGCGAAGTTCCTCCGGCCAGTAGCCCAGTAAGCGCCAGGATGCGGGTGTGGCATCAATAAACTGTCCATCGGGCGCGTGGCGGGAGATCAGGTCCGTGGTGTTTTCGGTGATCAGGCGATACAGCCGGCTGGCGCGGGCTGCCTCGTCCCGGGCCTGGATCTCTTCGGTGGCATTCCGCCCGCGTGCAATCACCTCACCGGTGTCGGGTACGGGTATGAATGTCCATAATAAAATGCAGTCCGGCACCCGGCTTTCAACGGACTCAATGGCCCGCTGCTGCTCCAGACAAGCCTTGACCAGAGCCCGGGTGTTAACCGGGAGCAAGGCCGCTGCTTCATTATGATGGCAGTGCTGGCACAGCTTTGAAGCTGCGAGGTTTTTACCTTTCACCTGTGCGTTGCCATCCAGAATAAGGGTGGCTTCCGGATCGAGGTCCTGAAGTGGGCTAAGCTTGGTCAAGGGGGTAACATCTCACTATCTGATATTTATATAGTATTTATACTATAATACGTTGGTGTAATTTCTAGTATATTTACTATCAAATACTATTTTAACTATGTTGAAGTATAGCTGTTGTAGCGTACTCCCTGAATACACCATAAGAACAATGCCGCTCACAGAGGACCACAACCATGACCTCGATTTTTGACCAGGGGCTCGCCCCCCTTGATGCCAACTATGCTGTTCAGTCTCCCATCGATTTTATTGAACGCACGGCCAGTGTGTACCCGGACTACCCGGCTGTCATTCACGGGGCGCTGCGTTACACCTGGCAGCAGACCTATGATCGCAGCCGCCGTCTCGCCTCGGCCCTGGCCGGTCGCGGCATTGGCCGTGGTGATACCGTGGCGGTGATGCTGCCCAATATTCCCGCCATGGTGGAGTGCCATTTCGGTGTGCCGATGATCGGAGCCGTACTCAATACCCTCAACGTCCGTCTGGACGCGGAAGCCATTGCATTCATGCTGGGGCATGGCGAGGCGAAGGTGGTGATCGCCGATCGCGAATTCGGTGAGGTGATCCGCGATGCCGTTAGCCGCTTGGACACCAAGCCGCTGGTGATTGACGTTGACGACCCGGAATATGGCGAAGGCACCCAGGTCAGTGATCTCGACTACGAGGCCTTCCTGCAGGAAGGGGATCCGAATTACCAGTGGCAGTTTCCGGAAAACGAGTGGGATGCGATCTCGCTGAACTACACTTCCGGCACCACCGGCAACCCGAAAGGGGTGGTGTACCACCACCGTGGCGCGTATATCAACGCCCTGGGCAATCAGGCCGTGTGGTCCATGGATATGCACCCGGTGTATCTCTGGACCCTGCCGATGTTCCATTGCAACGGCTGGTGCTTCCCCTGGACCATCACCGCCATGGCCGGTACCCATGTGTGCCTGCGTCGGGTGGACCCGGAAAAGATCCTGCAATTGATCCGCGATCATCAGGTGACTCACATGTGCGGCGCGCCGATTGTACTGAATGCGTTGCTGAATGTGCCCGAGTCCGCCAAGACCGGTATCGACCACGAAGTGAAGTCGATGACCGCTGGTGCAGCGCCCCCTGCGCAGGTGATTGGCGCCATTGAGGAAATGGGCATTGCAGTGACCCACGTCTACGGCCTCACCGAAGTGTATGGCCCGGTAACGGTCTGCGCCTGGAAATCCGAATGGGATGCGTTGCCGCTCCATGATCGCGCCAGAAAGAAAGCTCGTCAGGGCGTTCGTTATCACACTCTGGCCGGCACCATGGTGGGCGATCCCAATACCATGGAGCCGGTGCCGAAGGATGGCAAAACCATCGGTGAAATCTTCCTGCGCGGCAATACCGTGATGAAGGGTTACCTGAAGAATCCGA
>JAKLLS010000082.1 GCA_022014155.1 Marinobacter sp.
GAACAGGCCGTGGGCCGTGGTAGGCGGCGTCAAAACGCACCAGGGTTACGAACAGGCGTATATCCGTCTCTGTGAGTTGCTCACCAAACAGGTAGGTGCGTCCATTCGCCAGACGGGAATCCATTTCATCGAGGAGACAAACACCCTGGTCCGTACTGGGGCAGGTTCGGATAGTGAGCGCTGTCACGCCGACGGTTGCCTCGATGCCAGCATGTCCATGAACTCAACCAGGGGTTTCACTCATCTGAGTGCTGCAATACTGCGTGAACGGTCTCAGTATAGGGAGCCTCAACTCCGAGATGCTCGCAGCGTCGAAGTACCGCCCCGGCAATAGTGTCCAACTCCAGCGGGCGACCCCTCTCCCTGTCGACCAACATTGACGTCTTGATCGCATTGAAGTTGCTGATCAGCTCAAACATCTCCTCCAGGTCCTTCTTTTCAAGATTCACACCGTCTGCCCTTGAGGCCTCGACGGTTTCAGCCATCATTCCATACACGATTCTACCGAATCGGGGGTGATGGGTAAGGCTTCGTGTATCCAGGCCGGTAAGCGCGGAAAGTGGGTTTACACCATTATTAATAACCAGTTTACGCCAGAGCTCATAGCGAATGTTGTCCGAGGACCTGGCTGGAATACCGGCATCATTGAAGGCGGCCACCAGAGTCTTGAGCAGCGGAGTTCGGGAGTCCCCCCCACCGCTGACATTGGGCCATGCCCCCATCACGATTTGTGCGAGGCCCTCGGCTTCGATAACACCCGGCCTCGCAATGTGCCCTCCTATACGGACTGCAAGCCCACCGATGACACTGTCAGCACCAACCGTTTCCGCCAGGAGTGGTTCGTTATCGACGCCGTTCTGTAAGGAAAGCACGGGTGTCTGTCCCTGCTTTAGCCAATCACCGAGCTCACTCACCACCGAAGCAGTCGCCGTGGCTTTGAGTGCGATGATGATAAGGTCAAACTCGTCTGGCTTGTACTGGGTAACAAGTTCCTGATGGTCATGAGCAGCCGGGGCATGGGCCAACTCGCGACCTTCATAGTGGACCGTCAGGCCGTTATCCTTCAACGCGCCCAGGTGTTCCCCCCTCGCTGTCAGCACTACCCGGTGCCCGGCATCCAGAAGCCTGGCGGCGTAGTAACCGCCGATGCCGCCGGCACCAATCATCAATAATCTGAGCATTTACGGAATCCCTTGTGTTTTCCGTAGCCTATTGCATCCAGCCATAACCTGCGAGGGATTGGCTGTCCTCATTCAGTGAAAAGCCAAACAGGCGTTGGGGCGCTTTCATGCCGCCCAGGCTGAAGGCGGTGTTGAGTACACACAGTGTCGGGTCTGCAACCGGGTTACCCTGGCCCGGTGATGGACGGGTACCGTTTAAACCCGATTTCGACATGGCCTTCACCCACTTCTGCTCGTCTTCCCACTGTCGAATCAGATTACGAATATAGCTGTCATGGGGCTGACTATGGCTGGCGTTATTGCCGTCGGCATCCAGCCGGTCCAGGCAGATGTGCAGTACGCCCTGATTCCGCAATACCTTAAGGCAATGGCCAATGGTACGATAATGCTCACTGGTCATGCCGGTATTAAGCCGTAATTCGATCACTTCCTGGGGCACCAGTTGCATCATGCTCTCGGCCAGTAATTTCAGACCGGAATCCCTGGGGCCATTAACGGCAACTTCGAACCCGCGTGCTTTCATGCCAGACTGCAGGCGCCTGGCCAGAACGCCCTCACCACACTGGTGAAGGATTTCCGGCTGTGCGCCGCCTTTCTCTGAGGTGATAATAGCCACGCTGTCCACGACGAGATTCCTTGGTACCAGTCGGCGCAGACTTTCCTGCCCCTTGGCACCGGTCAGGGCTTTCGTTTCGCAGGACAGGTACAGCACTGGCAGTTTGCTCACCTGTCTACCGTCCCAGTTTTTTGGCGGATTGACCACCAATGCCAAAGTGCTGCTTCGGCATTTCCGTGATCATCACCCGGATACGCTCCATGGGTGCGTCCAGGGAGCGAGACATCGCCTCACTCACTTCCCGGATAAGGGTTTCTTTCTGCTCGTCCGTTCTGCCTTCAATAATGTAAAGCTGCGCAATGGGCATAACGCCTCCCTGTCAGAGTCAAAGTCAGATGAATCGCCCGGAAACGGTTCCCAGTCCCTGGTACCGTACGGTGATACTGTCACCGGGCTCCACGGTAATGGCGGCGGTGATGCCACCGGTCATGATGAAGGTGCCGGCCGGGATGTGTTCGCCCCGCTCGGCCAGCAGGTTCGCTAGCATGGCCACGCTGGAGGCCGGATGGCCCAGCACGGCAGCGCCTGCGCCCACATCGACCACTTCGCCGTTCTTCTCGACCACCACACCCAGGGTTTTCAGGTCCACATCCGCAACGTCGGCCATCTGGCCGCCGGTGATAAAGCGGGTCGACGAAGCGTTATCGGCAACCACGCTCACCAGATCAAACTTGAAGTTCTCGTAGCGGGAGTCGATGATTTCCACGGCGGGAATCACGAAGTCTGTCGCCGCCAGCACCTGACCGATATGGCAGCCGGGTCCCTTAAGTGGCGCCTTGGTAACAAAGGCAATTTCAGCCTCGATTTTCGGGTGGATCAGCTCCTTGGTGTTGACCACGCCACCGTCGGGCACGCTGAAATAATCCGCCAGGAAACCGTAGATCGGCGTTTCCACACCCATCTGGGCCATTTTGGCCCAGGACGTTAGCCCCATTTTCATACCAACGATCTTGTGGCCCCGCTCCTCCTTGCGGCGGCGGATTTCCCACTGCACGTCGTAGGCATCCTCGAAGGTCATGTCCGGGTAGTCGTTGGTGACCTTGGTGATGTCGTGGGCCTGCAGTTCGGCGTTTTCAACGTGTTCGGCCAGCGCCAGCATCCGCTCGCGGCTCAATGTTTTGCTCATGCGTTTTGCTCCTTTTGGGCGGCCAGCAGATCCAGCGCCACATCCACGATCATGTCTTCCTGGCCACCCACCATGCGGCGTTTGCCCAGTTCCACCAGAATGTCCACGGTCTTCAGGCCGTACTTCTGTGCTGCTACTTCAGAGTGACGCAGGAAGCTGGAGTAGACACCGGCATAGCCCAGGGCCAGGGTCTCGCGGTCCACTCGAACCGGACGATCCTGCAGCGGCCTTACGATATCGTCAGCCGCATCCATCAGCGCGTACACATCGGTACCGTGCTCCCAGCCCAGTTTGTCGAAGGCGGCCACACAGACTTCCAGCGGGGCGTTGCCGGCACCGGCGCCCATGCCGGCCAGGGAGGCATCGATACGGTCACAGCCTTCTTCAACAGCGACGATGGAGTTGGCCACACCCAGAGCCAGGTTGTGGTGAGCGTGCATGCCGGTTTCGGTTTCGGGCTTGAGCACATCCTTCAGCGCCCGGAAACGGTCACGGATGTCGTTCATGTTCATGGCGCCGCCGGAGTCGACCACATAGAGGCAGGTAGCGCCGTAGTCTTCCATCAGCTTGGCCTGCTCCGCCAGACCCTGCGGGGTCTGCATATGGCTCATCATCAAAAAGCCGACGGTGTCCATGCCCAGTTTGCGGGCGTGTTCGATGTGCTGCTTGGAGACGTCCGCCTCGGTGCAGTGGGTGGCCACTCTGACGATTCTCGCGCCGGCGTTGTAGGCGTTGTCCAGGTCGTGGACGGTGCCGATACCGGGCAGCAACAGGGTGGCGATTTTGGCGTGTTCGATGACTTCGGCTACGGCTTCGATCCACTCCAGGTCGGTGTGGGCCCCGAAGCCGTAGTTGAAGCTGGAGCCCTGCAGGCCGTCACCGTGGGCCACTTCGATGGAATCCACCTTGGCCTTGTCCAGGGCCCGTGCAATGTCCTGCACGTTCTTGATGGAGTACTGGTGACGAATGGCGTGGCTGCCATCCCGCAGGGTCACGTCGGAGATGTAGAGCTTCTTGCCGGGGTTATAAGTCATGGTTCAGTCTCCTCAGTTGACCAGCGATTCGGCGATGCGCTCGGCAGTACCGAGGGCCGCGGAGGTCATGATGTCCAGGTTGCCGGCGTAGGCCGGCAGGTAATGGGCGGCGCCTTCCACTTCCAGGAAGATGGAGGTCTTCAGGCCGCTGAAGCGGCCCAGGCCCGGGACGTTCATGGGCTGGTCTTCGGGAATATCGTCGAACTGTACTTTCTGCTTCAGGCGGTAGCCCGGCACGTAGGTATTCACCGCTTTGACCATTTCCTCAACGGAGGCTTCCACTTCGGCTTTGTCGGCAGCCTCAGACAGTACGTAAACCGTGTCACGCATCAACAGCGGCGGCTCCGCCGGATTGAGGATGATGATGGCCTTGCCCTTCCGGGCGCCGCCCACCACTTCGATGGCCTTGGCGGTGGTCTCGGTGAATTCGTCGATGTTGGCACGGGTGCCGGGGCCGGCGGACTTGCTGGAGATTGAAGCCACAATCTCGGCGTAGTGGGCCTTGGCGACGCGGGACACTGCGGCCACCATGGGAATCGTCGCCTGGCCACCGCAGGTGACCATGTTGACATTGCCCTCCCCCAAATGTTCCTCCAGGTTGACCACCGGCACGCAGTAGGGGCCGATGGCCGCCGGGGTCAGGTCCACCACGCGGATGTCGGGTTTGTGTTGCCGAAGCAGCTTGTCATTGTGAACGTGGGCGCCGGCCGAGGTGGCATCAAACACGATACCGATGTCGGCGAATTCCAGCATTTTCACCAGACCTTCGACGCCTTCGGCGGTGGTGGCCACGCCCATGCGGGCGGCACGGGCCAGGCCGTCGGACTCGGGATCAATCCCGACCATCACGCCCATGTCGATGCTTTTGCCGTTACGCAGGATCTTGATCATCAGGTCGGTGCCGATGTTGCCCGAACCGATGATCGCGGCTTTGATTTTCTTGCTCATAATGTTGTCCTCTCTAATCCGGGTCAGGCGAAGCGCACGGAGGCACTGCCGATGCCCCCAATATCAACGCGCATGTAGTCACCGGCCTTGACCGGTTCCAGCGGAACCAGGGAGCCGGACAGGATGACTTCGCCGGCCTTCAGGGTGATGCCGAACTCGCCCAGGGTGTTGGCCAGCCAGGTCACGCAGTTCACCGGGGAACCCAGTGCCGCAGCACCAGCGCCGGCGCTCAGTACACTGCCGTTCTTCTCCACCACCATGCCGCAGGTCACCAGGTCCACCTTGCGGGGAGAGACCGCCTGGTCACCCAGCACAAACAGGCCACAGGAGGCGTTGTCCGCCACCGTGTCCTGGATGGCGATCTTCCAGTCCTGGATGCGGGAATCGACAATCTCGAAACACGGCATGACGCATTCGGTGGCGGCCAGCACATCGGCATTCGTCACGCCTGGGCCGGTCAGGTCTTTTTTCAGGATGAAGGCAATCTCGCCCTCGGCACGGGGCGCGATCAGCCGGTCACTGATGGGCATGACTTCGCCACTGTTGAACACCATGTCGTCGGTCAGATACCCGAAATCCGGCTGGTGCACATTGAGCATATTCTGAACCGCCTTGCTGGTGACGCCGATTTTCTTGCCAATGATGGAGGCACCATTCGCCAACCGCCGTTCCAGCATGCGCAGGGAAACGTGGTAGGCGTCGTTAATGGTGATGTCGTCGCCGCGGCTGGTCAGCGGGGAAACCGCTTCCCGGCTGAGCATGGCCTGATAGAGCTCGTCACCCAGCGCCTGTATACGTGTCTGTTCCATTATTTTTCTCCTGCGGTCGCTTGATCGGCCTCGGTCAGGAAATCGTTCACCAGTCGGGCAAACCGGCTGGCATGTTCGATCTGGGTCCAGTGGCCACAACGGCCGAACACATGCAATTGGGCTCTATCGATCAGTTCCGCCAGTTGCAGTGAGGCGTCCAGCGGTATCACTTCATCTTCGCGGCCATGGAGAATCAGGGTTTCGTGGGGCAGCGCCCGGATGTCCTTCTCCTCGCTGGCCAGGTTGTCGACCCAACGCTGACGCGGTGCCGGGAACATGGCCGCGAACGACTCCTGGAAACCGGGGCGGATACTGGCCTGATAGCGCATCTCCGCCAGCTCATCGGTGAGCAGGTTTTTATTGAACGCGAACACATCCATCAGGCGGCGCATGTTTTCAAGGGAAGGCTCGTAGCCCCAGACTTCATCCAGCCCTTCGGTGATCGGAAAGCTGACGCCCACCGACCCCATCAGCACCAGACGACGAATCCGCTCCGGGTACTCGATCGCCAGGGCCAGGGCCAGGCCGCCACCGAAGGAGTTGCCCACCAGATCCACTTGCTGCAGATCCAGCGCATCCATAACGCCGATGGCATGGGCCACCCAGCGTTCCCGGTTGTAGGTGTTGTCTTCCGGGCGTTCGGTGTACCCGAAGCCGAGCATGTCTGGCGCCACCACACGGCGGTGCTTCGCCAGCTCCGGAATCACCAGGCGCCAGTTGGCCCAGGCGGTGACGCCGGGGCCGGAGCCGTGGATCATCATGACCGGGACATCACTCTTAGCATTGTCGGCACCATGGTCATGCACGTTGGTGCGGTAGCCGGCAGCGGTTATCTCACGTCCGATTTCGGGGCTGTTTTCAGATGCAGTCATGGTCGGCTCACAATTTCACGCAGATGTTCTTCATTTCGGTGTAGAACTCCAGGGAGTGCACACCGCCCTCACGGCCAATACCGGACTGCTTGCTACCCCCGAAGGGTGTGCGCAAATCTCGCAGGAACCAGCTGTTGACCCAGATAATGCCGGCTTCAATCTGGCCTGCTACCCGGTGGGCGCGGGTAATGTTCTCGCTCCATATGGCCGAGGCCAGGCCGTAAGGCAGACTGTTGGCCAGCTCAATGGCCTCTTCTTCCGTATCGAACGGGCACAGGTGAACACAGGGGCCAAAAATCTCATCGGTAATCACTGCGGAATCTTCCGGCAAACCGGTCCAGATCGTGGGCTCCACCCACGCACCGCCGGCAAACTCTGCGGGCATGTCAGGAACCCCGCCGCCAGTGACCACGGTGGCGCCGTCATCCACGGCTTTCTGGTAATAGGAAAGGACCTTTTCACGATGCTTGAGGCTGACCAGCGGCCCCAGGTTGGCTTCGGCATCGTCCGGCGGACCGATCTTCAGGCCCTCCGCCGCTTCTTTCAGGCGGCCCACGAACTCGTCGAAGATGGACCTTTCGACATAGACGCGCTCGGTGCCCAGGCATACCTGGCCACAGTTGGCGAAGGCCGATCTCATGGTGCCTTCGATGGCCTTGTCCATGTCGCAATCCGCAAACACCAGACCGGCGTTTTTGCCACCCAGCTCGAGGGAAATGTCCCGAATGCCCTTGGCGGCGGCTTTCATGATGACTTCGCCGGTACCGGTTTCGCCGGTAAAGGTGAAACCGTCCACCTGAGGATGTTCGGTCAGGAATGCGCCTGCGGAATCACCGCCGAAGCCATGGACCACATTGAACACCCCATCCGGCACACCGGCCTCTTTCATCACCTCGCCTAACAGGGCCGTGGTGGTAGGCGTTTCTTCGGAAGGCTTGACCACCACGGTGTTGCCGCATGCCAGGGCGGGGCCGACTTTCCAGGTCATCAGCAGTAGGGGCAAATTCCAGGGGCTGATCACACCGATCACCCCTTTGGGGCGGCGTACGGCGTAGTTCAGCGCGCCGGTACCATCCGGTGTGGGCATTTCAAAGGATTCCGTGGGCACGTTCTTGATCATGTCCGCGAATACCTTGAAGTTGGCCGCGCCCCGGGGAATGTCGATATGGCTCGCCATGGATTTTGGCTTGCCGGTATCGAGGCACTCCGCTTCCAGGAACTCGTCAAACCGGGCGTTGATGCCATCGGCCACCCGGTGCAGGATGCGGGTCCGTTCCTCCAGCGGCATTTTGCCCCAGGGGCCGCGCAGGGCCGCTTTCGCCGCCTTCACCGCGGCGTCCACCTCGTCCCGGCCAGCTTCATGAACCTTGCTGATCACCTGGCCGTTGGCCGGATTGACGTTATCGAACAGCTTGCCGTTGCCAGAGCCAACGTACTGCCCGTTGATGTAGTGTTTGATGTCTTTCATCGCCGCTAAATCCTGTTACATTCGTTCGGGATCACGTCAGAACCGTCATGAAACGTTCGTTCAGTACCCGGTCGTGGTAGAAAATCGCTTTGCCGAGCTCTTCCGTCTTCCAGGTGACCGGCTTGTGATCCGGGTAGAAGTAATCACCGCCACAGAACACTTCGTTGCGGTTGCCGGACGGGTCGAAAAAGTAGATGGTCTGGCCGTGGGTCAGGCCGTGGCGGGTCGGGCCGATATCGATGGAGGTATCGGTCATGGAGATCAGATCCGCCGCCCGCAGCACGGCTTCCCAGGTATCCAGGTAGAAAGAGGCGTGGTGGAACTTGCCTTTCTCCTCGTGGTGGATGAAGGCCACGTCGTGCTCCTTCATGGAGACGGTCAGAAACTGCGCTACGCGGGTGCCTTCAGGGTCCAGCACCTGTTCGGCCAGATGGAAGCCCAGTACGTTGACGAAGATGTCGTAAACGGCGGCCAGCTCGGGACCGTAGAACAGGCAGTGGTCAAAACGCACGGCTTTCATGCCTTGCAGGCCACGGGGCCAGGCTTCCGGGTTGACGCTGGATACGCCCCACTTACCGGTGTACTTTTTGTCAGCATAAAGCTCAAAGGCATGCCCGGAGGGCACAGTAAAGCGAACGCGGCGACCGCAGTCTTTCAGCTCTTCCGCCGGTATCTGCTCAACCCCAACACCGTAATCCACAAGGTCTTTTTCCAACTGGTTCAGGGCGGCTTCGTCCACCACCTTGAAGCCCATGAAATCGCAGCCAGGTTCGTCTGCTTCGCGCAGAACCAGGGAAAACTTGTCCACCTCGGTCCAGGCTTTGAGATACACGCGGCCCTGGTCATCACGATCGGTTTCGATCATGCCCAGCAGGTCCGTGTAGTGTTTGACAGCTTCATCCATATCGAGAACACGGATCTGAACGTGGCCGGGACGCATTACACCTTTTTTCATGACAGTTACCTCAACGGTTTTTTGTTGTTTGCTTCGCAGGTGCCGCCTCAGGCAGAGGCACGCACTCAATGATCAGATCAGTCAGTGGGTAGATCCGGCAGGCCAGAACTTCCCCTTTTTCAACGGCTTCAGGCGGGGCGTGCCGCTTGCTCATCTTGCCGCACTCGAAATGCCCTTCCAGAACCTGAATCTTACAAAATCCGCAACCACCACCCCGGCAGCCCACGGGAACACACTTCAGGTCCCTCTGCTCCATGGCCTTGAGCACACTCTGGCCCTCCTGGCAGGTAAAGTGGTCTCCCGTTGTGCGGTTAACTACCTGAAACACGGCCATGCTACCTCCTGGTCAAATCTTCTTGAACAGAGCCGAGCGCCGCCTGTCTACCGCGCCGTCAGCCGCTGCCGAGAGTTTTTCCATAGTTAGCAGGCTGTCGGGCTTAAGGCTGATCTACTGCTTTCCCACCTTGCTCGTGACGATCGCTTAAGTCCAACAGGCTACTGCCCGAAACTACCTTCTTAAGGCGAACGCGCACTACCCAACCACAGACGAAATCCGTGCGTGACTCCTGATTGGAAAAAAAGGGTCACCCCTGATAACCGCCGCCCACCGGTAGTACCATACCTGTAACATACGAGGCCTCGTCTGAAGCCAGAAAAAGTATGGCATTGGCCTGCTCTTCCGGAACGCTGTAGCGCTTCATGAAGCTCAATTCGGTAGCCTCATCAACGATGGCCTGATACCACTCCTTCTCCAATTGGCTCATGGTTTCACTATTACGCGGAATCCGCCGCTCGCCAACATCAGTGCCACCCGGTGCTACTGCATTGACACGGATGCCGTATTTGGCATTTTCAAACGCCATGCACACGGTCAAAGCATTTACGCCCCCCTTGGCCGCAGCATAGGGCACACGGTTAGTGCCTCGAGTTGCGAGGGATGACACATTTACGATCACTCCACTTTGCTGTTTTTGCATCTGCGCCAGAACTGCATGGGAACACCAAAGGGTCGGAAACAAGGAGCGACGAATCTCGGCTTCGATCTGCACTTCCTCGTAGACTTCATAGGGCTGAACCCAGATCGTACCGCCGACGTTATTGACTAGAATGTCGATACGGCCAAAATGACTTATCGCCGAATCTACTGCCTTGCAGGCACCTGCGTACTGCTCCAGATCGACGATGCTGGTCTGGACGTTTGCCGCACCGGCGGCCAGAGCCTCCTCTGCCACCTCTTTTACGATCTCGGAGCGATCCACCAGCAGCAGGCTAGCTTTTTCGGCGGCCATCTGCAGGGCAACGGCACGACCGATACCCTGGGCAGCTCCAGTCACAATAGCGACGCGGTTTTCAAAACGTTCACCTCTCATTTAGCTTTCCTTACTTGCTGGTCGTAAACTTCTCATAGTAGAGGCTGGCCGGTTGACTACCCCTTTCCTGCACAAAGCTGCTAACAGCTTCGACCATCGGCGGCGGACCACACAGATAGATATCGACATCGCCATCATTCAAATGGCCAGGTTCAATATGATCTGTGACGTAACCCTTCTGCGGCCAACTGCTCTCGTCTGAGGCCACGCAGACACCAAATGTGAAGTTGTCGATGGCCCCGGCGAAAGCTTTAAGCTTGTCCAGCTCGACTAGATCAACGTCGTGCGTAACGCCGAAGATTAGGTGGATCGGATAGGCGCTTCCGTCCTGCTGAATGCTTTCCAACATCGCCAGGAAGGGTGCCAGCCCGGTTCCCCCAGCCAGCATCAGTACCGGGCGCTTCACTTCACGCAGGTAAAAGCTGCCAAAGGGACCGCGCAGAGTTATGCTGTCACCCACGCTGGCCTTTTCCGTCATGTAGGTGCTCATCAAGCCTTCGGGCACCACCCGGATCAGAAAAGACACCGACTCATCGGCCTGATTGACCATGGAGCTGAAGGAGTAGGCACGCCAGTGGTCAGTCCCCGGCACCTGTACATTGACATACTGCCCCGGCAGAAAATGCATGGCCCGCACCTGATCACCGGAAACGGTAAAGGACAGGGTGGAGTCAGACAGACGGTTAATCTCAGTCAGCCTGGCATGCACGTCGGCCTTCTGGCTGCGCACACAGACTTCTGACGAGGCCGGCACGGTAACGACACAATCCGACTCCGGAATCATGCGGCAGGTCAGAACATACCGCTGTTCGGCTTCCCGATCGGACAGCGCATCCTCGATATAGCCATCCATCTCATAGCTGCCCGATTCGCAGTGACACTTACAGGTACCACAGGCACCGTCACGGCAGTCGAGCGGAACATTGATTCCGGAACGATAAGCGGCATCGGCCACCGTTTCCATCGGTAGCGTGGTAATAAATCGAGTTACATCATCTTCAAAATTGAGCGCTACTTTATACACTGTTTGCTACCTCAGGCCCCTTCAAGGGTGCCGACGACACACCAAGAGGCGCTTGTTATTAAACCGGGTAATTCAGATCTGGAAATATCGGCTGAAAGCCCCGTGGTTGCTGTATGCTGACTGACAGAAATAACCACGAGGCTAATATATCGGAACGAATTCAAAGGTGATAGATATCCACAACGTGGTGGATGTAGTCGTTCTTCAGCACAGCCTTCTTGCGCTTAATCTTCAGCTTGCCGTCTTCACCACGAATCAGCGTAACAAACGCGGTACCGAAATAGGTATCTACGTTGTTATAACGTACGCTGTGGGTCATCCAGCTGTAGCGCACTTCTGCATCATTGGACGATGCAGCGAGCACCTCCAGGTTGCTCAACATGTGCTGAGTACGTGGCTCCGGCAGCGAACTGGCGCTGGAACGCTCTGTCTGGATGCGGAAAACACGATCCTCAATTCCATCCCGCTTATCATAATAGAGCAACGACATCTCTGACTGCGGATCTTCCGTCAGCCCGCCGTCCACATCCCAACATGGTACCCAGAATTCAGAGTTCTTATCGTAGTGCTCAAGCCAATGATTATAATCCTTGTCATCCAGCGCACGCTGCTCAGAATGCAGAAAATCACGGATCTCGTCGTAACTGATTGTCATGGTTGCTCTCCCTTTTCCTTGCGCGCCGCTTCGGCAATCATTTGTTGCCAGTAATGGTGCTGAGCAATGAACAGACCCTCATCTTCAGACTTCTTACCACTCATCATAGGGTGCAAATCGATACTCTTCGCCCCTTCGTCCGGCCCATCGATCCAGTGTTCAGCACCACGACTTAGGTCATTCCAAGGTTGCTTCATGGCCTTAAAACCTTCCTGGCATGCACGAAACTCTTCTAGGTCGTCCGGAGTCGCCATGCCGGAAGCGTTAAAAAAGTCTTCATACTGACGGATGCGGTGGGTACGCGCTTCAGCACTTTCCCCCTTGGGCGCGATGCAGTATATGGTGACCTCGGTCTTGTCCACGGAGATTGGACGGAAGTGACGAATCTGGGAGCTCATCTGATCCATGAGGAATACGTTCGGGTACAGGCAAAGGTTACGCAACTTGCCTATCATCCAGTCGGCACGATCAGCGCCAAACTTTTCGATAAGTTCGTTTCGGCGATAGTACAATGGGCGATCCTCCGGATTAGGCCAGTCCATCCACAGCAGAATGTGGCCATGTTCGAAGGCATAGAATCCACCGGTTTGCTTATTAAAGGTGGATAGGTCCATCGCCTTAACATCATCAGTGGACATGCCGGCCTTACGACGAGCCACCGTGGCAACGTAGTTCCAATGAGTAGCAGATGCGTGGTACCCATCAGCACCATTCTCGGCCTGCATTTTCCAGTTGCCGTCATAGACGTAAGTCGATGAGCCACGCAACACCTCCAGACCTTCCGGCGACTGATCTACAATCATGTCGATAATTTTGGCGGCTTCGCCCAAATGTTCAGTCAGCGGTTTGACATAATCATTCAGCGAGCCAAAAAGGAAGCCTTTGTAGCTTTCCAGACGCACCTTTTTTAGGTCATGAGAGCCTTCGCAGTTAAAGGAATCCGGATAGCCGGCATTGTCGGGATCCTTGACCTTGACCAACTTTCCGGAGTTATTGAAGCTCCAGCCGTGGAAAGGGCAGGTTAAAACCGCCTTGTTATCCTTTTTTTTGCGACAAAGGACAGCGCCACGGTGGGTGCAGGCATTGATAAAGCAGTTCAGCTCGCCATCTTTATTGCGGGTAATGACGATGGGCTGACGTCCGATATAACCAGTAAAATAGTCGTTTGGGTTTGCAACCTGGCTTTCATGCGCCAAATATACCCAGTTGCCTTCGAAGATGTACTTCATCTCCAGCTCGAACAACTCGGGATCAGTGAACATGTCGCGACGACCACGATACAGGCCTTTTTCTTCATCGGTTTCGATTAGACCGCCTACTTTTGCTATCAGATTATTGTGCATGGACCACCCTCCTTTTTATGATTTCATATTGAAGGGCCGTCCCGGGAATCACTATCCAGTGAGTGCACTCTTTATCCTAGGATTGCAAAGGCTGGATTTTGTATTGCATCTTCTGTTCAATTAAATCGTACGGCAGCGTCATTAACGTACTAGTGATCTGTCTGGGTAATCCGTTTATTTATTATCAATAACACTCAGTTTTGCTCGCGCCACGGAAGTCATAATCGATTCTGCACTCTTGTGCCAGCGAAACGGCTTTGCCAACTTCTCACTATGAGTCTTGATAAAGCGACGAATCGCCGTTTTGAGTTCGCCCACACTTGTGAAAATGCACGGTATAAAGCACGACGTTCCAGCTGACCAAACCAGCCCCCCACCTCATTCAGCCATGCCCCCTCTGGCAGGATAGTTGGCACTACTTAATTTTTAACCAGTTTGGCGGTTCAGGTGTTGATAGTGCCTCGTTATTCCGATGAGCGTAAAGCAGCAGTGCTGGCGAAGTTGTCGCCGCCCGGACCAGGGCACTCAGGCCCCGAAACGATTTGCGCATGTTGGTGGGCTCGGCACACAGCCAGATGCGCGCCTGGCTATCGAGCCCGATCATCCGTGCTGGCTCAGCCGCAGTTTGGCGCCGTTGCCGAGGCTAAGCACAATGTTCCAGCCCGGACCGGATGATGGAGACCTGCCCACCAACTATGAGACATCCAGAAAACCGGCTTCAGCGGAACCTGACGACTCATCAGTCGACGGATCGGACAGGCGCTTGCGCCAGTTGCAGAAGCTGGCATAGCCAATGTTTTGCTGCTTACAGAACTGCGTGGCCAACAAACCGCTGTCACGCTGCTGATTGATCAGGGACTGCCACTGTTCCGGAGTTCGGTGCTTTCTCATGGGAGTAACCTCTTGTTGGGAAGTGAGAGGTTACTGTAGGGCGAATTTTAGTGGCGTGGCAGGACGTCCTGGAATGAACGGTTACCTTATGGAAGTGTTTCCATAACAGAAAGGCCTGGCTCTTCGCCGATACCTCACAAGGGGCGAAAGCCAGCGCCACCTGCTATTCGCTCATCGAAACCGCCAAGGCCAATGGCCTGGAGCCTTCCGCTTATATCCACCATGTGTTGGAACGCATTGCTGAGGCCGACACGCTGGAGAAGCTCGAAGCGTTGCTGCCCTGGAATGCCGAGTTGCCTGCTTCGAAAAAAGTGGCTCAATACGATTAGGGCAAGCGGGTCGATTTAACGGCGCTTACGAATGAACGTGCTTACACTGAATCTGCGCATCAAGCCCAAGAAGCGTCTGGTTCGTGAAAAGCCGGAACCATTGGCTGTGCCGGAAATGATCAACGACAGTTGGTCGATGGACTTCATGCACGACCAGCTCAACGACGGACGCAGTTACCGGCTGCTGAATGTGATCGATGACTTTAACCGCGAGGGGCTTGGCATCGAAGTGGACTTCTCGCTTCCGGCAGAGCGGGTTATCCGATCACTGGAGCAGATCATTGAGTGGCGGGGTAAACCGCGTTCTATCCGCTGTGACAACGGACCTGAGTATATAAGCGGCAAGCTGTCAGCCTAGGCTGAAAAACGGGAGATCAAGCTGGCGTTTATCCAGCCGGGCAAGCCGCAGCAGAACGCCTATATCGAACGCTACAACCGAACGGTCCGTTACGATTGGCTGGCACAATATCTGTTCGACAGCATCGAAGAAGTCCAGGATTATGCCACTCGCTGGCTCTGGCACTACAATCACGAACGACCCAATATGGGACTCGGAGGAATTACTCCTCAACAGAGTAAGCGTTCATTCCACGACGTTCTGCCGCCCCGCTGAAATTCGCCATACAGTAACCTCACATTTCCCAGCACGAGGTTACCCCTATGAGAAAGCACCGTACTCCAGAACAGTGGCAGACCCTGGTTGATCAGCAGCGCGCCAGCGGCTTGTCAGCGCCGCAGTTTTGTAAACAGGAGAAGATCGGTTACGCCAGCTTCTGTAACTGGCGCAAGCGCCTGTCCGACCCGTCGACTGATGAGTCGTCAGGTCCGGGTGAAGCCGGTTTTCTGGATCTCTCGTCGTTGATGGGCAACTCTCCATCCTCCGGCCCAGGCTGGAACATTGTGCTTAGCCTCGGCAACGGCGTGGAACTGCGGCTGAGCCAGAACGGATGATCGGGCTCGATAGCCAGGCGCGCATCTGGCTGTGCACCGAGCCCACCGACATGCGCAAATCGTTCCGGGGCTTGAGCGCCCTGGTCCGGAATCAGTTGAAGCACGACCCACTCAGCGGCCAGTATTTTGTCTTCGTCAACCGTCGAAAGACTCAGATGAAGATGCTGTACTTTACCGCCACCGGTTATTGCCTGTGGGCCAAGCGCCTGGAGCAGGGACAGTTCCGGGTGCCGTTATCTGCCTCTGGTCAGCGGGCCCTGACCCTGACGGATCTGCAACTGCTGATCGATGGTA
>JAKLLS010000232.1 GCA_022014155.1 Marinobacter sp.
GATACCCCAGCACATCCGTGCTGACCGAATAGTTCCAGGCGGTACCCGGTGAGAACTCCAGCGGCAGTTCCGCCAGATGACCGACCAGCGCTTCCAGTGTCATATTCCGGCTGCCATCCAGCTTCAGCTCCCGGTAGGCGGCGTCAACGTTGGTGCGGTTCATGAACCCGTAGGTCAGGCCTGACATATGGGTGAACAGGTCGCGAATGGTCATGGTGCTGGTTGCAGGTGTGGTCAGGAAGTTGGGATAGACACCGCTGTTGTAAACCCGCAGGTTCTTCCAGGCCGGAATATACTTGTGTACCGGATCATCCAGCAAAAACCGCCCCTGCTCATAGAGCTGCATCATGGCGATAGACGTAATCGGCTTGGTCATGGAATAAATGCGGAACACCGTATCCCGGCAGACCGGCTTGTTGCGCTCCACATCCATCAGCCCCTGAGCTTTCAGATAGGCAATTTCCCCACGCCGGGCGACCAGTGTCAGCGCACCGGGCAATTTCCCCGGCTGGATATAGCGACGGTCAAGATGGCTTTCAATGTGAGAAAGGCGGTCTGGCGAAAGGCCGGTAACCTGTTTGGATTCCTTCATAGTAATTACAACTCCAGCATAAGATTTCTGCCACCAGACTCTCTGCAATGGCCTTATAGCCCCTTTCATTGGGATGATAGCCATTGCTGGCCAGTAAAGAAATGTCGGTAATCGCCCAGTAACTCTGGTACTGGAAATCATCGGGCTCTTCCCTGGCCAGTTGCTCGAATACGCGATTTAGTTGCCGCGCCCGCCATCCCATCACATGCCGGAGTGGAGAGGGCCACGCAGTAAACAGATACATGGACGTCGTCTTCCGGGCGTGGTTGCCCTGGTACAGCAGGGCGGTGGTTAGCCAGAATGGAAGGTGCATTGAACTCTCCGCTTTTCGATACTTAGATGTTTCCGCACAGAGCTCTTGGTGCCCGTTCAATCTTATGTGTCTCCGATGTTTTCCCGGCAACGGGTATGATCAAAAAGCCAGTCCCGGCGAAGGCAGTCGATTGGCTGATACGGCCATGGCCAGAGGCATCCAGTCCAAGCATCGTCTTGCTGGTCACCACACCAATAAAGGGATTGCCGGGCTCCTGGGCGCCGGAGGCCACGTATTCTCGCTTCAGCTCAAGCAAACCGGCCTTGAACTCGAAATTCTCTCCTTCCCGGAACCGGGATTGTTTGAGCACGACACCCTGTGAAATTGCGGACGCGATCAAACTGTTGCCATCGCCTTTCTCAATGTTGACCGCCGCCGGCCTTGCTTCCGAAGTAAATACGTCCGGCCAGAGTATGGAGGTCAGACACACGGGCGCCGAGCCGTCCGATGGGCTGCTGCAGTTCCTGTAACAACCGACAAACGCATCCAGGCTGGGCGTTTGCGCAAATCCAGTGTCGTTTTCCGTCACTTCTTTGGAGGCGCAGCCGGCTAAAAACAGGAACAGTGGTACTAGAACGCCGTGTTTCATTTCAACGACAATCTCCGAGGGGGTTACAACTCCAGCACAAGATTTCTGCCACCAAGAAAAAGCACCCAAACCGTTACCGCTGCCCAGTGAATAATCACCGGAACCCAGATAGACCGGGAAAGCACATAAGCGTAGCCACAGGTGACACCCATAACGCCTACGATAACCAGAAACCACGGATTCAGGAACAGAGAAATAGCCGTGGGATTAAACGCCAGTGCATTGAACGGATGCCACACCACGAATACCAGAGAGCTGATTGCCACACTCCAGGCAGCCTTTGCGTGCCCCGCGGCCAATATGTTTCGCGGTATCAGTAAGCCCCTGAAGAAGGCCTCTTCCAGCAGCGACGGGAACACAAACGACAGGATGGGCAGCACGGGCGTGATTGATGAGTCCAGCCACCCGAACTGGAACAAACCGGCACCGAAACCGACAGACACCGCTATGCTTGCGAACACCGGCACCAGGGCCCAGGCCTTCAGTGGGGCCTGGAAAGGGGAGGCCAGAAAACTCCGACCAAGGTTGTTACTGAGGTACTTTCCTGGCTTAGCTGAAATCATTGAATTGCGGATTCACAAAAGAGATATGTTCCGTGGAGATGCCAGCCCCATAGGGGCAGTCGGGTGCGGTGGAGACGCAGCGGGGCACGGGTTTCAGGCTAACGCAATTGGCTGTCTTTGCTGCCACGGCGATTGATGCCGCCTGATTGGGTTTTCTGTTTTTCCAGAGCAGACTGGCATTTGACGCAGAGCCGGACACCGGGAATCGCTTTGCGGCGGGCCTCCGGAATAGGGCGGTCACACTCTTCGCATTCTGTGGCGCTCTCGCCCTGGCTCAACTGGCTGCGGGCTCGCTGAACCTCATCCTCAACGCTTGCGTCGATCTGATCCTGAACCGCACCATCACGGGACCATCCACCTGCCATAGCGCCCTCCGATAGTTGACGAACCGATGTATGGATGACGGATTTCATTAAAAGGTATCATTTAAGCATTTATGCTCAAACGCTGCCTGCTGCATACCGAGGAAACATGATGCCGCCAAGCCCTATGCCCGCCGTGGCGCCTACATCAACTTCATGTCTGAAGACGAGACTGACCGGGTCGAGTTTCCCTACGGATTATTGCACACGAACCCAGCTCTCAAATGCGCCGCCGGGAACCCCATCACCGGAAGGGAGGCGTCCGAGTAAGTGATCGCCGTCGACTGCGAATCCTTGCTCATCCGAGACGAAGTCACCATTGAAGCGAATCCGATAAAGCCCGTCGGCAAGTGGGCCGAGAGTTGAACGCAGGGTGATGCCCTCTACCGGTTCGGTTGAAATTGCCGACTGGACCGCAGCGACGATCACGTTGTCGGCATCAAATTCAATTGCCGACAGCGCAGCAACTTCGATATCGGTGACAGTTTTCCAGGTGGAGGTGGCGATATCCCGGTAGAGGACTTCGAACACCAGCGTGGCGCTGACCGTTTGCGGTAAAACAGGGCGGGAAAAGGCCATGGCAAATCCGATACCGGAAGTCAGTTCCGGTGCCATCACGCCATCGTGAGTCCAGCTCAAGTGCTGGATTTGAGCACTGGTTTGCAGTTTGCTCTCCAGTGCGTTGATGCGAGTGGCGTTGTCATCGATAACGGTAGCGTTGCTATTAATGAGAGCGTTGTTGTCATCCACGGCCAGCTCCACCGCGGAAAAGTTTGAATTTACCTCGGCCGCTACGGCTTTCTCGCCACTGACAAAGGTATTGGGTATGGTTAAATCCGATGCCCAAACAGACGACCCGCTGCATAGAAGTCCAGCAAGCACGGTGAATTGCATCCGGCGTCTTATATGGCTCATTGCCATTCTCCTTCATCCCAATTGGTTTCTCCCCAGGTCGCTTGCGCGGTCTGGGTATCGGCGGCCCCTTCTTGCGCACCGTCCGTTGAGGAATCACCACCGCCTCCGCAGCCGGCAAGCGACATAAACACAATCGTTAACAAGGTGGGGCAAATGAAATGAATCATATGGGTGGCTCAGTCCCTTTGGCTGATTAAGGACAGTAATCTGTCTCTTATAACGATAGCGGGTGAGGCAGTTGAAATCCGGCACTGTGTCTCTTCTCTGAAATCATATCCGTGACAAGAGGTGAAGCGAGGCATCCTTTCGTTGCCGCTGTGCTGGTGCGAAATAAGCCTGCCCCGGTTTTTCGGAGTTATTCATTCGGAATTCGTTCTAATAGGTCGGTAACGCCTATATCCACGCCCGCCTGCGACAGCAGCGTTG
>JAKLLS010000083.1 GCA_022014155.1 Marinobacter sp.
CCGTCTGCCCCCGCTGTGCGG
Source organism: Marinobacter sp. (assembly GCA_022014155.1). Lineage (GTDB taxonomy): Bacteria > Pseudomonadota > Gammaproteobacteria > Pseudomonadales > Oleiphilaceae > Marinobacter. Next base: position 22 of record JAKLLS010000083.1, read on the forward strand.
AGATGGACAAAATCAAGATGTTCACCACCGACGATGGTGACCAGGTCCGCGAATGCGTGGCCTGTGGTTTCACCGATGCGGTGTCCGACACTGAACAGCCGGTCAATCCCGAACTCGAAACACGGGTTAACAAGCGCGGCAACGAGGATGATCATACGGTTAAGCAGGTGGTGTTTTTTAAGGCTGGCTCTGAAGACTGAACCTTGGGGGTGGACCTTGTAGCCTGATTGATTGGGGGATTGGCTGCGTAGCCTGGTTGTTCGGGGTTGAGAGGGTCTGGGGGAACATTTCCAAAACGGAGAAACGTGGTTTCTTTGAATGTTTTGGAAATGTTCCCCCAGACCCTCTCTTTTTTGACCACTCAGATATCGCTTTGGTGCGCTGTTCGGGCAACGCCTTTTCTTTCGTTGTCTTCCTTGAGATTCCTGTGCGGTCCAACGTGAGGGTGGGGTAACGGGGGGCAAAACATTCAAAGAAACCACGTTTCTCCGTTTTGCCCCCCACCCTCACAGCCCCCCAACCAGGCAGGCTACAAGAAGGAAACCACCAAACTCAGAGCACCATAGCCGCCAACCACCCAAAGCCAAGCAACGGCAGGTTGTAGTGCAGGAACGTGGGAACAACGGTATCCCAGATGTGGTTGTGCTGACCGTCGACGTTGAGGCCGGCGGTGGGGCCGAGGGTGGAATCGGAGGCCGGGGAACCGGCGTCACCGAGGGCGCCGGCGGTGCCGACCAGGGCAACGATGGCCAACGGGCTGAAGCCCATTTCCAGGGCCAGGGGTACGTACAAGGCGGCGATGATGGGGATGGTGGAGAACGATGAGCCGATGCCCATGGTGATCAGCAGGCCCACCACCAGCATCAGTAAGGCGGCCATGGCCTTGTTGTCACCGATGGTGGCGACCGAACTTTCCACCAGGGTGGCGATTTCGCCGGTTTCGCGCATGACTTCGGCAAAGCCGGAGGCGGCGATCATGATGAAGCCGATCATTGCCAGCATCTTCATGCCTTCGGTGAACAGGTCGTCGGCTTCTTTCCATTTGACTACGCCCGACAGGTTGAACAGCACGAAGCCGGCCAGGGCGCCAAGGATCATTGAGCCCAGCCAGAGCTGCACCACAAACGCGGTGACGATGGCAATCAGTGCCATGGACAGGGTGCGGCCGTTGTACTGGATGTCGACCCGTTCGGTTTGCTCGATGGTATCCATGTTGTATTTGCGGTCACCACGGTAGCTGAAGAACACCGCGACCAGCAGACCACAGAGCATGCCGAGGGCTGGCAGGGCCATGGCGGACATGACGTTCAGTTCGGCGGCATCAACGCCGTTGTCACCCACATTGGCCAGCAGGATCTCGTTCAGGTAGATACCCCCGAAGCCGACCGGCAGGAACATGTACGGGGTAATCAGGCCAAAGGTCAGGACACAGGCCACCAGGCGGCGGTCCATGTTCAGTTTGGCCATTACGTACAGCAGCGGCGGCACCACCAGCGGGATGAAGGCAATGTGGATCGGCAGGATGTTCTGTGACGAGATGGCAATGGCCAGCAGCAGGCCCACGATGAGGAAGCGGATGCCGCCGACGGCTTTGCCTTCGTCCTGTTTGCCCACCAGTGCCAGGGCCCTGTCAGCGAGGGCGTGGGCGAGTCCGGATTTGCCGATGGCCACGGCAAACGCGCCCAGGGTGGCGTAGGACAGGGCGACAGTGGCACCTCCGCCGAGACCGTTATTGAAGGCTTCGATGGTGGCTTCCAGGGACAGGCCGGCGATCAGGCCGCCGGTAACGGCTCCGATGATCAGGGCGACAACAACGTGAATGCGGCACAAACTCAGGACGAGCATGATGGCAACCGCAGCGACAACGGCATTCATGGCAAAACTCCGGGTAGGAATTATCGGTTTATCCGACCCCTTGTGAGGGTGGACATCTCAAAAAGCGGGCTAATGTGCAGGAAATCATCGCTCCAGTCAAAAACCGAACCGATTTCAGTCGTCGCTGACCCTGTAAAAACGGGGTACCTGTTCGCCGGCAACCTCGACGGTTTCCTGGAACATGGATAGCGGCCTTACCCAGAGGCTGTGATCGCCATACAGGCACCGATACACCACCATTTTCTCCTCGGTTTCACTGTGACGGGCAATATCAATGACCTGGTAGTCCTTGCCTTTATAGTGGCGGTAGCGCCCTGGCGTAATCTCCGTTTTCCTTTCGGTCATGTGCGGTCTCCGGGCGTTGTGTGAGGTTTATGTAACAGGCAGGAGATCATCCGCCGGTAAGCGTCTAAACTTACCACCAATCTGGCAAGGATGCATAAGGGGTGTGTTGCTCTGTCTGCAACTCAGGATCACTGACACCGGGCACCGGATATCCGTTTATGAATCTGCCAGCCTATCGCTTCAGCCCATGGCTCCTCCTTGTGATGGTGCTTTTGGCTCCTGCCTGTCTGAAAGCTGAAACCGCGAAGTTTGCCTGGCTGGAAGACGTTGGCGCTGCCCTGTCGATTGACGAAGTAAAGGCACTGCCAGAGCGTCGCTGGCAAGTGTTTGATCCCGCCAATGTTCTAAACCTGGGCTTTAGTGATGGCAGTTTCTGGCTGAAGGTGAGTGTGCCACCCGACCCGGAGAACCGACTTCTGGAGATCAGCTATCCGCTGCTGGATGAGGTGTCGGTATTCTGGGTACGGCAGGGTGACGTTGTACAGGCGCACCGGACGGGGGATCGGCGGGCCTTTAGCAGTCGCCCTGTTCCGCATCGTCATTTCGTGTTTCTGGTGCCATCAAACGCCGAGGCGGTTACTGCGTATGTGCGTGTAAAAACGCAGGGTTCGGTCCAGATTCCCGTCAGGATTGTGCCCTCAGAGCAGTTCCTTGCCGAGGAGCAGCTGTCATACGGATGGCAGGCCGTGTTCCTGGGCATTATGGTGGCGATGGCCCTGTACAACTTTTTTGTCTTCCTGATCGTGCGACACCCCACTTACCTCTGGTACGTGCTGACGGTGTTGGCGGCCGCTATGGTTTGGCTCAATTTCAATGGCCTGCTGTTTCAATGGCTGTGGCCGGATATGCCGATCCTCAATCGGTATTTCACGGCGCCGATTATTTCCCTCAACATTGTCTTTGCGTCCATGTTCACCATGAGCTTTCTGTCGCTGCGACGCGTCAGTCCACTCGCCTTTCGCCTGTTTCAGGGGGTGATTGCACTGGCCGTATTTACGTTTCTCCTCGGACTGTTCGGCTCATACCAGACCAGTACTATTGTTGTCAGTGCGTTTGGGGTCATTGTGACGCCCCTGGCCTGGTTTGTTGGTCTTTGGGTGTGGCGCCAGGGTCAGATACTTGCCGGTTTCTATGTGTTGGCCTGGACCCCCTTGTTATTGGGGCACCTTGTTCTGGCGGTCAGTAAACTGGGCTACCTGCCCAGCACCTTTGTGACCGACTTTGCGCCGCAATTCGGTGTAGCGCTGGAGGTTATCCTGCTTTCGTTCGCCCTGGCCTACCGGATCAATCTGGAGCGGCAACGGCGCCAGGCGGCCCAGGAGCATGCACTGGCGGTCCAGCTCCATGCCACTCAAACGCTGGAAACCCGTGTGCAGGAGCGCACCGAGGAACTGGAGCGGGCCAATGAACAGCTTAAGGCCATCTCGGTAACGGATGGTCTGACTCAGGTGGCCAATCGCCGACGTTTCGATGAAAGGCTCGTGGTGGAATGGAACCGGGCCTGTCGACAGAATCACCCGCTGTCTTTGTTGATGCTGGATATTGACCACTTCAAACAGGTCAATGATCAGTTGGGGCACCTGGTCGGTGACGACTGCCTGGTCAGCGTAGCGAGGCTTTGTGCCAGCGAGATTCAGCGTTCCGGTGACTTGCTTGCCCGTTATGGCGGTGAGGAGTTCAGTGTGTTGTTGCCGGCTACCCCCAGGCAGGGTGCCCGGAGTGTGGCCGAGCGGCTGCGAACGATCATTGCCGAGAACCCGGTTTATCCCGGCGATGGCAGCAGCCCGGTCAAGCTGACCGTCAGTATCGGCGTTGCCACAATGACTCCCGCCAACGGCACCGGCCCAGAGGCACTCATCCGGCGGGCGGATGAGGCGCTCTATCAGGCCAAGGAATCCGGTCGCAACCGGGTGGTCGAGTGGCTCAGTTCTTCAGTTTGTAGCGACCCGGCCCCAGAAAAACCAGGGCAATCGCGGTAAACAGGAAGAATCCCTGCAGCTCCAGCGCCCAGCCACCACTGCTGCTCAAAGTAAGCAGTTCCTGAGTGTGAACCAGGGCGAGGGCCACCAGCATATTGAAAGCAATCAGCAAAGCGCCGATGCGGGTCTGGTAGCCGAGGATCACCATCAGCGGTGCCAGTAGCTCGCCGATAAACACGCCGTAAGCGAAGATCGCCGGAATGCCAAGGCCGGCCAGCTGGCCTTCGATGAAACCGGCGCCGTGGATCAGCTTGGCAATGCCATGAAACAGCATGAGCCCGCCCAGGGTCAGGCGAATGATCAGTTTTCCTAGGTCTGCGTTGTCCAACAAGGGAACCTCCGTCAGGTAAACATGGGATGGTGGTGTTCAGGAAGGTGCTAGATTACCCGCAATCAAAGGCCGTTGCCCAGAGAGAAACGGATGTGATTCCTTACCAGGAGGTTTTCCCAGTATTGCCGCATCCAGTCCCAGGCGGCATTTTGTGCGTGTTCGACGAAGGGATCCAGGTTGAGCTCGTAGTAATCCGGTGTGCCGGCTATCTGCAACAAGGTCAGGGTAATGGCGTCGTCCAGTTCGTTGGCGAAGGGCTCGCCAATCAGCTGATGGACCAGCAGGTTGGCTTGAGTGGCCTCGATGTCCACCAGGTCGCTGGCGCGGATTGAACGGTTATTCTCGTACATTTCTTCCATCAGGCGATGGCAGAGGTAGGCCCGGATCAGCAGGCCATCAAGGCCGTCGTAACGTACCAGCAGTGCCGACGGCTGGGTAAAGTAGCGGGTTGCTGCATCAATGAATGGGGCGAACAGGTCGGACTTGCCAGCTTCCCGGGCACAGGCTTCAACGCACTCGATCAGTCGGGGAGCCATCTCGATGTATTCCACGGCGAACTGGAACAGGCACGTGGCGGGTTGATAGCCCTCAATTGTGATTGTGGCAGGCAGTGACGACGCCTTCTCCCCCAGTTGCCGGAGAAAAGTGCCGGAGTGGGCTTCCTGCCGTCGTGCCTGATCAATGATGTTTAGGACTACCTGTGGTGTCATATCAGGAGATGCCGGTATCTGAACGAATTGAGGTCGCAAGGCGCCTCCCGTTGTTCATAAAGAGTGGTTGTAGGCAGGAGAGCAGGGGCTGGCAACCGCAACAAGCCTGCCGTTTACGACAATTGTAGCCCAGATTTACTCGCCTGCTTCCGGTGCACCATGAAAATCGGGCCATATAATGTTTGCCTGGCTGGCGGTTACCGGGAGTCGAACCAGCGGCCATGCCGGGTGTGGGACAGAAACAGCCAGCCCATGGTCACAGCGCGGGCCAGCATCAGGCTGATCAGTGAGAACCAGAGGCCGTGGTTGCCCCAGCCGGTGGTCAGCCACCATACGGGGAGGAAGACCACCAGGGCGGAGAATAGCATGGTGTTCTGCATGTCCCGGGTTCGTGTGGCGCCGATAAACACACCATCCAGCAGGTAACCCCAGACGGCCGCGAACGGCAGCATCCATAGCCATGGCAGATACTGCCACGCGGTCATGCGGACCTCCTCAATGCCGGTTAACAGGCTGATCAGGAAGCGCCCGCCCAGCACAAAAGCGATGGTGAACAGCAACGATCCCCACAGCGACCAGCGCAAAGCGGTGCGGACCACTACCCGGAATCGGCGTCGACTACCTTTGCCCACGGCCTCGCCGATCAGGGCCTCGGCGGCATTGGCAAAGCCATCCAGACCGTTGGAAATGACCAGCAGGAATGTGAGCAGGACCGCGTTGGCTGCCAGGATGGTGTCCCCCTGGCGGGCACCCTGCGCGGTAAAGAAGGCCAGGACCAGCAGCAGTGCGATAGTCCGTACCATGATGTACCGGTTAACCTGCAGAATACGCAGGTAGTCCGCCAGATGTCCCAGTAGGGCACGGCTAAAGGATTGCCCCGCAGGTATTCGCAACAGTACCAGGCGAAAACCAATAGCTGCAGCTGAGTACTCCGCGATAACCGTGGCGACCGCGACCCCCTGGCTATTCCAGCCCAGCACCGTCACGAACAGCACGTCCAGCACGATATTCAGACTGTTTGCCACAATCAGCATGATCATTGGCGCCCGCGGAAACTGGGTGCCGATCAACCAACCCACCAGGGTGTACTGACAGAGGACGGCGGGCGCGCTCCAGATTCGTATGGCGGCGTAGTCGGCGGCCAGTTCCGCCACCCGCTCACTGGGGTTCATCAGGGTCAGGCCAATACTGATCAGCGGCTTATGGAAGGCGATCAGCAGCAGGCCAATACCTGTCGCCAGTATGATGGAGCGCAACAGCAGGGCGATCTGGGCGAACTCATCGCGCTTGCCCCAGGCCTGGGCCGAAAGGCCGGTGGTGCCCATGCGCATGAATCCGAACGTCCAGTAAAGAATACTGAACAGGTTGGCACCGACCGCAACTGCTCCCAGGTATTGCGGACTTTCCAGATGACCGAGCACGGCGGTATCCACCAGTCCAAGCAGGGGTACGGTGAGATTGGTCAGCATAAGTGGCCAGGCCAACGCCCATAGCCGTTGATCCATTCTGGTCAGCGGAAGGCTTTTATGTGATTTGATTATTAAGGTTCCTGGCTTATAACGTTTGGGTTTAGTTGTCTTTTAGCATTTTCTTGATCTGTGTCTATACTCAATCCTGAGTTATCCATAAGCAGACTTCCACTCTGGCCTGACTGGTGTGTGCGAGCTCCGTCAGAACAGAGGGATTGAACGCAAAATCCGACAAGAATAACACTCTGTGGAGACACAGTATGCGCGTGCACGCTAAGCGGGCAGGTGCCCTGTTGGGCGGCCTTTTGTTCCCCGCCTGGTCCATGGCGGACTGGACATTGAACATGGCTCCCGGGGTAACCGGCACCAGTAACGAAATTTTCAGCCTTCACATGACCATCCTCTGGATATGCGTTGTCATTGGCATCGTGGTTTTCGGGGTGATGTTCTGGTCTATCTTTGCCCACCGCAAGTCCCAGGGTCACAAGCCGGCCAATTTCCACGAGAACACCGTGGTAGAAGTTCTCTGGACCATCATTCCATTCGTGATTCTCGTCGTCATGGCCATACCGGCCACAGCAACATTGGTGGATATGTACGATACCGCTGAGTCGGATGTGGACATCAAGGTGACTGGCTACCAATGGCGCTGGAAGTATGACTACCTGGAGGAGGATTTTGGTTACTTCTCCAACATGGCGACCAGCAAGGACGAGATCTATAACCGGCAGGATAAAAGTGAGAACTACCTGCTGGACGTAGATAACCCATTGGTGATCCCGGTTGGCAAGAAGGTACGTCTGTTGGTGACAGCAAACGATGTCATCCACTCCTGGTGGGTGCCGGCCTTTGGCGTCAAGAAAGACGCCATTCCCGGGTTTATCAACGAAACCTGGACTCGTGTTGATGAGCCGGGGATATACCGTGGTCAGTGTACTGAGCTGTGTGGCAAGGACCATGGTTTCATGCCGGTTGTGGTCAAGGCGGTGCCCGAGGACGAATACAACGAATGGGTGGCCGAGCAGCGTGAAGCTGCCGAGCGTGAGCGCGAGCTGACGGAAAAAGACTGGACCCTGGAAGAGCTGATGGAGCGTGGCGAGCAAGCGTATGCCAGCGCCTGCGCTGCCTGCCACCAGGCTGACGGCAGCGGGGCACCTCCGGCCTTCCCGGCCCTGCGAGGTAGTCAGATTGTACTTGAAGATATGGACGCCCACCTGGACATCGTAGTTAACGGTGTGGCCGGTACCGCCATGCAGGCGTTCGGTGGCCAGTTGAGTGAAGTGGACCTGGCCGCTGTTATTACCTACGAACGTAATGCCTGGGGTAATAACACCGGTGAGATGGTTACGCCGAAGGAAGTATTCGAGTACAAGAACCAGGAATGATTCGCCAAATAACATCACCAGCCAGAATAACAAGGCGGTAACGGGGGTTTTTCATGAGTGCGGTTGCAGATACCCACGCCCAGGATCATCATCACCACGGCCCTGCCAAGGGCTTTAGCCGGTGGCTGCTGACGACCAACCACAAAGACATCGGGACCATGTACCTGATTTTCAGTTTCACCATGTTCCTGCTTGGTGGAACCATGGCCATGGTGATCCGCGCCGAGCTGTTCCAGCCCGGTCTGCAGATGGTCGAGCCGGAATTCTTTAACCAGATGACCACCATGCATGGCCTGATCATGGTGTTCGGCGCGGTGATGCCAGCGTTTGTGGGCCTTGCCAACTGGATGCTGCCGTTGATGATTGGTGCGCCCGACATGGCCCTGCCACGGATGAACAACTGGAGCTTCTGGTTGCTGCCGTGTGCCTTCCTGATCCTGGTATCCACCCTGTTCATGTCCGGCGGCGCACCCAACTTTGGCTGGACCTTCTACGCACCGCTGTCGACGACCTATGGGCCGCCCAGCACGACCTTCTTCATCTTCGCGGTCCACATCATGGGGATTTCCTCCATCATGGGCGCGATTAACGTCATTGCCACGATCCTGAACCTGCGGGCACCGGGCATGACCCTGATGAAGATGCCGCTGTTTGTCTGGACCTGGCTGATTACCGCATTCCTGCTGATTGCCGTAATGCCGGTGCTGGCGGGCGTGGTCACCATGATGCTGATGGACATCAACTTCGGCACCAGCTTTTTCGATGCCTCTGGTGGTGGTGATCCGGTGCTGTTCCAGCACGTGTTCTGGTTCTTCGGGCACCCTGAGGTGTACATCATGATCCTCCCGGCCTTCGGGGCGGTATCGCACATTATTCCGGCCTTTTCCCGCAAACCGCTGTTCGGTTACGCCTCCATGGTGTACGCGGTGGGCGCCATTGCCCTGTTGTCCTTCGTGGTCTGGGCGCACCACATGTTCACCGTGGGTATTCCCATCGCCGGTCAGTTGTTCTTTATGTATGCGACCATGCTGATTGCCGTACCCACCGGGGTGAAAGTGTTTAACTGGGTGGCCACCATGTTCCGCGGCGCCCTCAGTTTCGAGGCCCCGATGCTGTTCGCCGTGGCTTTTGTCATTCTGTTCACCATTGGCGGCTTCTCCGGCCTGATGCTGGCCATTGCCCCGGCTGACTTCCAGTACCATGACACCTACTTCGTGGTGGCGCACTTCCATTATGTGCTGGTACCGGGTGCCATCTTTGGTATTTTCGCCTCGGCCTATTTCTGGTTGCCTAAGTGGACTGGCCACATGTACGACGAAACTCTGGCGAAGACTCATTTCTGGCTGTCGTTTATTGGTATGAACCTGGCGTTCTTCCCCATGCACTTCCTCGGGCTGGCGGGCATGCCGCGTCGTATTCCCGACTATGCCCTGCAGTTTGCCGATTTCAACATGGTATCCAGCATCGGGGCCTTCATGTTTGGCGCCACGCAGCTGTTGTTCCTGTTGATTGTGGTGAAGTGTGTGAAGGGGGGCGAGAAGGCCGCGGCCAAGCCCTGGGATGGTGCGGAAGGCCTGGAGTGGACACTGCCTTCGCCGCCGCCCTATCACTCGTTCACGACACCACCCGAAGTGAAGTAGGACAGAGCCAGTAGGCAATTATCGGATCAGGACAACAACAATCGATAACGGATAAGCCATCGGAGACTGTCATGGCGGAAAACCAGACCTATTACGTGCCCGAACAGAGTAAGTGGCCGATCATCGCAACGGTCGGTCTAGGGGTAACCCTGTACGGCGTTGCCGCGATCATGGTGAACGGTAAGCAGGGAGAGTCGACCACTGGCTCCTGGATCCTGTTTTTTATCGGTGCCCTGATCATGGCCTACATGCTGTTCGGCTGGTTCGGGAGTGTGATCAAGGAAAGTCGGTCAGGCCTGTACAGCCCGCAAATGGACCGTTCCTTCCGTTGGGGGATGAGCTGGTTCATCTTCTCGGAAGTCATGTTCTTCGCTGCCTTTTTCGGCGCCCTGTTCTATACCCGGGTATTTGCGGTGCCCTGGTTGGGCGGGGAAGGTGACAGGGCCAGCAGTAACATGTTGTGGGAGGGGTTCCAGGCGACCTGGCCTCTGATCAATAACCCGGACCCTCAGGCCTTTCCCGGCCCCAAGGAAGTGATTGGCCCCTGGGGCCTGCCGCTGATCAACACGATCCTGCTGGTCACCTCCTCCTTCACGGTCACGGTGGCACACCACGCCCTGAAGGAAGGCCATCGACAGAAGATCAAGATCTGGCTTGGCGCCACCATTGCCCTGGCACTGGTGTTCGTGTTTGTTCAGGGCTATGAGTACGCTCACGCCTACGCGGATCTGGATCTCACGCTTCGGTCCGGCATCTACGGCAGTACCTTCTTTATGCTCACCGGTTTCCATGGTGCCCACGTCATACTGGGAACGCTGATGCTGAGCATCATGCTGATCCGGATTATCAAAGGGCATTTCACGGCTGACCAGCACTTCGGATTCGAGGCGGCTGCCTGGTATTGGCACTTTGTCGATGTGGTCTGGCTGTGCCTGTTTGTCTTCGTGTACGTGATCTGAGGTGGTATATCAGGGAGTCGGGTTCAGTACCAGGCTCCCTTGCCAGAGGGAAATTACAATCACCAGCAGCAGTAACACACTCAACGCCACCCGCACCGCCAGTGAATTTACCACCCGGTTGGTTTTGCCGCCGTCCTTGATCAGAAAAAACAGCCCGCTGAAAAGACTAACGACGACAGCCAGCATGAGTATGACAACGACAGCTTTCAGCATGGGATTCCCTGTTTCTGATGGTGTTTATTCTGAGGTCACTATAGCAGAGCATGCCTGATACCGGGTCGTCCACACGTCGTCAGTGGCGGTTTGACTGGCGGATACTGCTGTTTTCCGGGGTGTTTCTGCCTTTACTGATCGGGCTGGGTATCTGGCAGCTAGAGCGGGCCGAAGAGAAACAGCAGCAGTTGTTGCAGTGGGAGCAGCAGGCAGAGAATCTGAGCTGGCCCCGACAGGAGGCACGCGGGTTGAGTAACGGTCGTCCGGTGACGCTGATGGGCCGGTACAGTGACCTGACCTGGCTGCTGGACAACCGGACACGGGATGGCGTTCCCGGCTACGAAGTCCTGACCATATTTTATCCGGATGAAGGACCCGCGGTGGTCGTCAACCGTGGCTGGGTCCGGGCGCCGAGGACCCGTGACCGCTTGCCCCGGATCGATGTTCCTGAGAGGTTGTTGGAAATTCGCGGGCGTGTGGCGGAGTTCCCTGAACCTCCGGTATTGGCTGATAGCGAAGCGCAGGAGGGTGGCTGGCCACGGCGCGTTCAGGCCCTGCCCCGCTCGCAGGCTGCGGCGCAGGAGCCGACCCTGGCTTCAAAGGTGGTCAGACTTTCCGGCAGCGAACAGCCCGGCGCCTACCGGGCTGACTGGGAACCGGACTTGATGGGACCACAGACACATTATGGATATGCATTTCAGTGGTTTTCACTGGCCATCGCACTGGTTATATTGACGGTGGTAGCGAGTTACCGAAAGACAGGAGCCAATAATGACAACGACAATGGCTAACCGGGAATCCGATCAGCAATCCGGAGGCCCCACGCCCGAACAGGTTCGCCGCGGCCGACGTACAGCTCTGTTGCTGTTCGCCATTGGCTTTGGCCCCATGGTGTTTGCCACCATCATGTACTATACCGGTTGGCTTAATCCGGCCGGCCATACCAACAACGGCGAACTGGTACAGCCAGTGGTTCCGGTTGCCGAACTCCAGCTGCAAACCGCTGATGGCCAACCGCTGTCCAATCGGTTTGGTCCTGTGAGGGCCGACGCAGAATGGATGATGATGGTCGTGGCTGGCCAGTGCACCGAAGAGTGCGAAAACCTGCTTTACCTTGCCAGACAGGTCAACATTGCCCTTGGCAAGAACGCCGACCGCGTGTCCAGAGCCGCTTATATCGCGAATGTACCTGCCGGGCTGGAGGCACGTTGGGCTGAGGAGTACAGCGCCATGGAGCGGCTGCAGCCGCGGGGTGATCGGGCTCCGGCCTGGCCGGCCGGTGTTCAGCCTGACCGCAAGCCGCGAATCCTTCTGGTGGACCCGTTCGGCAATGTGATGATGCATTACGGCAATGAGCACACCGGCAAGGACATGCTCAAAGACCTCAAGCACCTGATGAAAATTTCCCGGATTGGTTAATCGGATGTTCGGAGGACGCTGCTCTTGATCCAGACTCAGACCACCCGATCCTCGCTTTCCATAGCAGACCGTGCCCGCATCATGGAGCGCTGGTCACTGTTTGCCACGCTGCTGGCGGTGGTGGTAATCATGCTGGGCGCCTGGACCCGGCTGGTCGATGCGGGGCTGGGTTGTCCGGACTGGCCCGGCTGTTATGGTTTCCTGTCGGTACCGCAGAGTACCGAGAGTATTGCCGTTGCCAACGCCCGCTTCCCGGAGACGCCGGTGGATGTGGCCAAGGGCTGGCCGGAGATGATCCACCGTTATGCCGCTGGCACACTGGGGCTGGTGGTGTTCGGGCTGGCAGCCTATGCCGTTCGCCACCGTCGGGAAGGCCTGCCGCAGAAACTGCCGTTATTCATCGCCGCCTTCATCGTCCTACAGGGCGCATTCGGAATGTGGACCGTGACCCTGAAACTGTGGCCCCAGGTGGTTGCCCTGCACTTGTTGGGGGGCTTCACCACGTTGAGCATGCTCACCCTGTTGACCCTGCGGTTGCGGGCAAGGCATAAAGCGCCGTCCGGCCGCCTTTCGCTAGCCGGGCTCAGCCGTTTCCGTCCATGGCTCTATGGTGGGCTGGCGCTGGTTATCCTGCAGATCGCCTTGGGGGCCTGGACCGCGTCCAATTATGCAGCGGTTGCGTGTCCGGAGCTGCCCACCTGCCAAGGTGAATGGTGGCCAGCCGATATGGACTTCCGGCACGGGTTCGACATAGCCCAGCACGTAGGCCCCAACTACCTGGGTGGTCAGTTAACGGCGGATGGTCGTGTGGCCATTCACGTTACCCATCGTCTGGGAGCACTGATCCTGTTGGGGTACTTTACCGTGCTACTCGGGCTGATGTGGCGGCAAGCCCGCCAGACCGAGATGGCCAGGCACGTACAACTGGTTGTCCTCGTGCTGGCCGCCCAGATAACCCTGGGGATCATCAATGTGGCCTTTCATATTCCACTCCCTGTTGCCGTGGCCCATAACGCCATGGGCGCAGGCCTGCTGCTGGCAGTGATCAACCTGCTGTGGCGCTTTTATGGACAACCGCAAACACTCGCGGCAAGTAGCCAAAACACAACAACAATTAACCGAGAGGTGACGGCATGAGCGAACATGTAAAAACACTGCCGGCCCATAGCGCTGGGAATCACGCAGAGACGCAGACAGAGGTATCCATTTCCTGGCGGGATTTCCTGGAGCTGACCAAGCCCCGGGTCGTAGCGCTGATGATCCTGACCTCGGTGATTGGCATGTTACTGGCGGCACCGGGCGTCCCGGGCTGGGAAGTATTGGTCTACGGTAACCTTGGCATCGCGCTCCTTGCCGGCGCCGCGGCGGTGGTCAACCATGTGGTTGATCAGAAGATCGACACGGTGATGGCGCGCACCCGCAAGCGCCCGGTGGCTACAGGGAAAATCAGCCCGGTAGACGCCATGGTTTTCGCGACGCTGCTGGCAGCGGCTGGTATGGGCATCCTGGTGTGGCAGGTCAATGCCCTGACGGCCTGGCTGACCCTCGCTTCCCTAGTGGGGTACGCCGGTGTCTATACCCTGTTCCTCAAGCGGGCCACGCCCCAGAACATTGTGATCGGCGGCCTCGCGGGTGCCATGCCGCCGCTACTGGGTTGGACCGCCGTCACCGGTCAGGTAGAGGGCCATGCCCTGCTGCTGGTGTTGATCATCTTCGCCTGGACACCACCGCATTTCTGGGCCCTGGCCATCCACCGCAAAGAGGAGTATGCCAAGGCGGGCATTCCCATGTTGCCGGTCACCCATGGGAACAAATACACCGAACTGCACATCGTGCTCTACACGTTCATGTTGCTGGCGGTCAGTCTGTTGCCGTTCGTCACCGGCATGTCCGGAGGTATTTACCTGGTGGGAGCTCTGGCGCTGGGCCTGCGTTTCCTGCAATATTCCATCCGTTTGCTGCGGGGGGATGATCGTCGTGTCGCCCTCAAGACCTTCAAATATTCCATCACCTATCTGATGGCGCTGTTTGTGGTATTGCTGGTAGACCACTTCGTATTTTTCTGAGCAGCCGTTTGATGGAGCCTACATGAACCGCTCGATTCGCCTGACCCTGATTATCCTGCTGCTGGTAGTGGTATTGATATTCGGTCTGGTAGTCGGGCGACAGATGTACCTGGCCGGAGAGCGGGCGCCTGCACCCGCGCCCGAACTCGCCGAGCTCAACACCTACGTCTACGATCAGGGCCGGCCCCTGCCGGAGTTCGAGTTGCTTGATGAGAACGGTGACACGGTTACCCGTGACGACTTGAAGGGGCGCTGGACCTTCGCCTTTGTGGGCTACACCAGTTGTCCCGATGTCTGCCCTGCCGCCATGGCAAACCTGAGGCGCACCGATAACCTGTTACCGGACGACCTGCCCCAGCCTGACTATCTGCTGATCAGTGCGGACCCCGAGCGAGACACACCCGAGCAGTTGAAGGGGTATCTGGGCTTTTTCGGTACAAACTTCCATGGACTGACAGGGGACCTGGAAACCTTGCGGGCGATTGCTAAAAGCCTCAACGCTGTTTTCGTTCACCGGGAAGTCGACGGTGAGTTACTGGTTGATCACAGTGGTCACTTTGCCTTGTTGAACCCCGACGGCGAAATGATCGCGGTGATCCAGCCACCACACAATCCCGAAGACCTGGCCGAGGCCTTTGAACGAATCTATGAGTGGGCCAGGGCCAACCACGCGCGGGCAAGTTAATAACGTTTGATACCCCTGACTTAGTAACAGTTGTGGCTTAAACTGCGCCCCTGTTTTCCAGGGAGGTTTGCCATGTCCGTATCTCGCCAGAGCTGCACGTCACGTCAGGAACTGTTTACGGTCCTGGCTGCCGGTGCGGTGGTCCTTCTTGTCGTCCATGGTCTGGGCCGGTTCATCTACACACCGCTGTTACCCTACCTGGTGGATGACGGCCAGTTCGGTGCGGCAGAAGGCGCGGCCGTTGCGACCTGGAACTACCTTGGCTATCTGATGGGTGCCATGGTGGCGATTCGCTGGCATCGCATCGATCAGATTCGCACCCTGCTTCCGGTCTCGCTAGCGCTGCATGTTGCCACGACACTGGTGATCACCCAGACCGATGACCTCACCGTTATCTCCGGTGCCCGCTGGCTCAACGGCGTCGCCAACGGCATCGTGTTCGTGCAGGCGCCAGCGTTGATCCTGGAATGGCTGGTGTTGCGGCATCGTGCATCCATGAGCGGACTGGTCTACATCGGGGTTGGTCTTGGCCTGCTCCTGTCCAGTGGCCTGGTCACCGGGAGTGCCGACTGGCTCGAGGGCGCCGAGCGCT
>JAKLLS010000084.1 GCA_022014155.1 Marinobacter sp.
TCACCGCCCAGAACACCATGGTGATGAACAGATTGAACACGCTGAACCAGACATAAAAAATCTGCCCGGTGGTGACGCCGATGATGTTGGGGGCCTGTGTCATGATCAGATAGAACGCAACCAGACTGAACCCGAAAAACGCGTAGGTGGTAGTGATGAAGGTCAGACGGCGCAGGCGGCTGACCAGCAGCCCGAACACCGGATTGACCAGCAGGGTGATGACAGCGGTTCCGACAAACAGCCAGCGCACGGTTTCAATGCCACCCTGAAGACCAAGGGCCTCCCGCGCGGGGCGCAGTACCATCAGCGCGGTGAGTACACAGAAAAAGAAAAACACCGCGAGCATGACCGGGATGACTTCGTCGCGGTTGATGTTAAACAGCTTGGCGAATGGGTTGCTCATAGATACGCAACGGGCTGGTTTCATGACAGGCGTGGCTTTCAATTTAGACCATTGGGGGCGTTTGGGTTAGCCTTGCATCCCCGTACATAGATGAACTCAGGCGGATACTGCATGCCCGTTACCCCGTTTCAGGCTCTGGCCTGCCCATTGGACGGCGACCCGTTGACCCATGTCGATACGGCCTGGCGCTGTCCGGCAGGTCACAGTTTTGATATTGCCCGCCAGGGTTATACCCATTTGCTGCCGGTGCAGAACAAGCGTTCCCGCAATCCTGGTGACAGTAAGGAAATGGTGGCGGCGCGCCGCAAGTTTCTGAATGCCGGGTTTTATCAACCCATCGCTGAGGCCGTGAATCGGGCGGTGCTGGCGGATACACCCGGTGAGGGGGTGCTCAGCTGCCTGGATGCCGGATGCGGCGAAGGGTATTACCTGAGGCAGCTCGCGGCTGCGGCCGGAGAACAGCAAACCCTGGAGCTGCTTGGGGTGGATATTTCCAAGTGGGCGGTATTGGCTGCGGCAAAACAGGACAAGCATCCGGCATGGGTAGTGGGCACCAACGCCAGGCTCCCGGTACTGTCTGCCTCGGTGGACCGGATACTATGCTTATTCGGGTTTCCCGTGTATTCCGAGTTTACCCGGGTTCTGAAGCCGGGCGGTCAGATTTTGCAGGTGGACGCAGGTCCCGGGCACTTGCGGGAGTTGCGTGAGATTATCTACCCCACACTGAAACCGGAGAAGAATGAGAACACCGTTGCACCCGAGGGATTCACTACGCTGGTGACCACAGCGGAGCGATTTCCCCTGGAACTGACCAGTCAGGACCAGATTGCCGATCTGCTGGCGATGACGCCACATCTTTACCGGGCCGGCGCGGAAGGGATTGAGCGAGCCTCCGCGCTGGACTCCCTGACAGTCACCGTGGATGTGCGCATTACCAGTTACAGACTTAGTGATTCCGCAATTCCGCTTTAGAATTGCACGGGATAATCTATAGTTTCCTCATGAGAGTGCATCAACTGGTCTGGCACCAAGGCATGTCGCCATACCATTGAAGTCATCAGGAGGATGTAATGCCAGTACCTGCCCCTTTAACAGAAGACCAGGTCTACCACGGTTGCCCATCGGAAAAGCTGGATTTCATCACCACGGACGACCTCGAAGACCTGGAGCAGCCCTGCGGTCAGGACCGTGTTCTGAGAGCGCTGGAGTTCGGGGCAAGTATGCAGGCTGGCGGCTTCAATCTCTTTGTCCTGGGGCCATCAGGTGCAGGCAAACACGAGTTTGTCGAGCGTTTCCTGTCTCAACACGCAGCCCGGGAGCCAGTGCCTCCGGACTGGTGCCACGTTTATAACTTCCGGTATTCAGATCGTCCAACGGCCATACGGCTGCCGGCAGGTGAAGGGCAGCAGTTCAAGAAGGATCTGAATGACCTGGCCGAAGAGCTTCGTACAGCCATTCCGGCAACATTTGAAAGCGAAGAATATCAGGCTCGGATCCAGGAGCTCCAGGAAGAAACGGCTAAACGCCAGCACCAGGGCCTGTTTGATATTCAGGATGAGGCGAACCGCAATAATATTGCGATGATCACCACACCGGCTGGCTTTACCTTTGCGCCCATGCGAAAGGGTGAAGTGATCGATCCGGAGGAATACAAAAACTTCTCTGACGAAGAAAAGCAACTGATTGAATCCAAGGTCGAAGAGCTGCAGAAAAAGCTCCAGCAAACGATTCAACAGATTCCCAGATTACGGAAGGACGTGAGGGCGCGGATTCACGCGCTGAATGAGGAAATGGTGCAGCTGACCCTTGGCGGGCCCATTGGTGAGCTGCGGGAAAAGTGGTCGCACCTCCCGGACGTTGTCGATTATCTGGATGCGGTTCGTGAGGACGTGGTTGAACACGCTGAAGTTTTCCAGGACAGCGAAAACGGCCCACCGGTCGGCTTGCTGGCCCGCTACAGGGCCAACCTTCTGGTTGACAACGCGGATACCGTGGGTGCGCCAGTCATTTACGAAGACCTTCCCAATCATCAGCATTTGACGGGGCAGATTGAGCACCGGGCTCGACAAGGCAATCTCTACACCGATTTCACTCTCATTCGCGGAGGCTCCATGCACCGGGCGAGTGGAGGCTACCTGATTATTGATGCCCGGCGGGTGCTGACCCAGCCAATGGCGTGGGAGAGTTTAAAGCGGATTCTGCTTTCGGGTGAGATTCGTATTGAGTCACTGGAGCGGCTCTATGGACTGGTCAGCACCGTGAGTCTGCAGCCGGAGCCGATTCCGGTTTCGGTCAAGGTGGTACTGCTCGGGGATCGCATGCTGTATTACCTGCTCTCCCATTTCGATCCCGATTTTCTGGACCTGTTCAAGGTGGAAGCGGATTTCGAGGACGATCTCGACCGAAACGACGAGTGTTACGAACTCTATTCCCGGATGATCGCCACCATGGTCAGGGCCCAGAAAATGCGACCGCTGGAACGTGTTGCCGTGGCCCGCCTGATCGAGCACGCCAGCCGCCTGGCGGCAGATCAGCGCAAATTGACCGCCCACGATCGCGTGCTTCGGGATATTCTGACTGAGGCAGATCACTGGGCCGGCCTGTGCGGCGCTGATACCGTAGAAGCCAGCCATGTTCAGCAAGCCATTGATGAGCGGGAATACCGTGCCAGCCGGGTTCGTGAGCGGAGTCGGGAGCAAATCAGCCGGGGCGTTGTGATGATTGCCACGGAAGGTGAGGAAGTGGCTCAGGTTAACGGTTTGTCGGTGCTCAGGCTTGGCGCCTCCATGTTCGGGCAGCCTACCAGGATTACCGCAACGGCTCGCCCGGGCAAGGGCCAGGTCGTGGATATCGAACGTGAGGCCAAGCTTGGTGGGCCCATTCACAGTAAGGCCGTGATGATCTTGTCCCGGTTTATAGCAAGCCGTTACGCCGGGGAGGGGGAGTTGTCTCTGTCAGCAAGTCTGGCCTTTGAGCAATCCTATGGTGGAGTTGAAGGCGATTCTGCGTCGGTCGCAGAGACTTGCGTGCTGCTTTCGGCAATTGCCCGGATTCCACTGAAACAGTCGTTTGCCGTTACCGGTTCCATGAACCAGCATGGCGAGGTTCAGGCAGTTGGTGGAGTCAATGAAAAAATAGAAGGCTTTTTTGACGTTTGCCGGGAGGCTGGTGAAGTGCGGGAGCAAGGCGTTTTACTGCCGGCCAGTAACGTGGAACACCTAATGCTCAGAGCCGATGTGCGACAGGCCATCGCCGAGCAACGGTTCCGGATTTATCCGGTTTCCGACATTAACCAGGCGATTGAGCTTTTGACCGGTCTGGAGGCGGGAGAGCCAGCCGGCAACGGTGAGTTTCCGGAAAACAGCTTTAACAGACGGGTTGCCGAGCGGCTGGCACGGTTCGCCGAAGCCAGTAAGAAACAGGATGACAAGGGTGATGCGAATAATAACAGCGGGGGCAGTGGCAGTGACTGACACGCCCGCAAATCATTCTGGCCCTGGCGCTCCAACAGGGCGTGTGCTGGTGCTTCTGGATGGCTCCAGAATGAGTTACGCCGCCCTGGATGCTGCTGCGGATATTGCGGCGAAAACGGGTGCGGATGTGCTGGGTGTTTTTGTGGAGGAACTGAATCTATTGCGCAGTGCCGGCTTTGGTTTTGCCAGGGAAGTCGGTTCAGAGTCGGGTGTCAGCCGGCCTTTTGGTCCGGCCGAGCTTGAGCAGCGCATGCAGAGGCTGGCGGAGCAGGTCCGCTGTGCTCTCGCCGGCGCTGCAGCCCGTTACGGCGGTCGACACGCCCTGAGCATTACCCGCGGCAGCGTTGTGGATGAAGTCCTGGCTCTGGCGGGGCCCAACGATCTGCTGGTTCTTGGTCGGGCTGGCTGGTCGTCTGCACCGGGGGTGCGGTTAGGTTCCACTGCCAAAGGCCTGTTGCGGCGGTCCCCGGGCAGGATGCTGCTGTGGTGCGACAGGCAGGTTTCGTCCCAGGGCAGGGTTGTGGTATTTCTGAATGACCACGATGATGCAAATCGCCGGGCTACTATGGCCGCCACGGACGTTGTCCGGCACTCCCATCAGCCTGTGACCCTGCTGTTGGGAGTGGGGGCGGACATACCCCCGGACCACCTCGAGCTTATCAAGCGGGACCTGGGCGTGTCTGACTCAGACTTCCGGGTGCGAACTCTACCATCCACCGATCCGGCGGCCGTTGCGCAGGTTTTGCGTCAGGAGAGGGCAGCCCAGCTGGTGCTCAGCCGGGATTGTACGTTGCTGCGGGAGCCCGGAGCTGAGCATTTGCTGGCGGCACTGAACCTCCCGGTAACAATAACACCCTGAATCTTACGTCTGTTCAGGCAATTTTACGGGCGTCTTCCTTACGCAGAATTTCCTCGACTTCCTCGGCTGCCAGGGTTTCCCGTTTCAGTACCGCCTGAACCAAAGCCTCCAGTTGGTTACGGTGCTCACTCAGGAACTCACGGGTTTCTTTTTCCAGGGACATCAGCTGTGACTGGATTTCCGTGTCGATCAGCTCGGCCATCTTTTCGCTGAACTCCCTTGGCAGACCCATTTCCCGACCCAGGAACACATGCTCTTCGCCGATGCTCAGGCCCAGGGGGCCGATTTTTTCGCTCATGCCCCACTGACCGATCATCCGGCGCACCAGGGTGGTGGCTTCCTTCAGATCGTTCTGGGCGCCAGTGCTTACCTCGCCATAAATGAGCTTTTCGGAGCACCGCCCGCCAAGCATCACCTTGATACGGTCCTTCAGGTAGCTTTCCGTGTAGGTGTAATGGTCTTCTCTCGGGGTTTGCTCAGTCACCCCCATGGCCATGCCGTGGGGAATGATGGTCACCTTGGTCAGCGGGTCCGCATTCGGCATGTAGTAGGCCATGATGGCGTGGCCACATTCGTGGTAGGCCACTGCTTCCCGCTCCTGTGGAGTAAGGTGGGCGTCCCGCTCTTCGCCAAGAATGATCCGGTCCCGGGCCAGCTCGAAACAGTGCGCATTCACCTCATGGAGATTTTCCCGGGCCGCAGTCAGTGCCGCCTCGTTGACCAGATTTTTCAGGTCTGCGCCGGAGAACCCGATGGTCCGGGCCGCCAGTTGCTCCAGGTTCACATCCTCTGCCAGTGGTACCTTGCGCACATGGACCTGCAAAATGGCTGTGCGGGCTTCCTTATGGGGGCGGTCCAGGGTGATCTTGCGGTCAAACCGTCCCGGGCGGAGCAGGGCGCTGTCCAGAACGTCCGGTCGATTGGTGGCGGCTAGCACCAGGACATTCTCGTGGGCCTCGAAGCCGTCCATCTCGGTGAGGATCTGGTTCAGGGTCTGTTCCCGTTCATCATGGCCGCCGCCCAGGCCGGCGCCCCGGGAGCGGCCAATGGCGTCCAGTTCGTCGATGAAGATCAGAGCCGGAGCCTCCTTGCGGGCTTCCTGGAACATATCCCGCACCCGGGCCGCGCCTACGCCCACAAACATCTCAATAAATTCTGACGCGCTGATGCTGTAAAACGGAACCTCCGCTTCACCGGCAATGGCCCGCGCCAGCAGGGTCTTTCCGGTTCCCGGCGGGCCAACCAGCAAGACCCCTTTGGGCATCACGGCCCCCAGGGCCCGGTATTTCCCGGGGGATTTGAGGAAATCGATGATCTCGGCGATTTCACGCTTGGCGGATTCGATGCCGGCCACATCGTCCAGTGTGGTCGTGGACGTTTCCTTGCGGGCTCTCCGGGCTTTCGAGCGGCTGAAATCAAAGAGGCCACCGCCCTGGGTCATTTTTTTCTGCGCCGCACCCCAGAACCAGAACATCAGCGCCAGTAGCAGAAGCCAGGGCAGGAAGCCGCGAATCATCTCCTGCCACCAGGGCAGCCCTGAGGGTGTGGCCTTGATGGTGACTTCATGTTCTTCCAGCAGAGTCAGCAGTGACGGATCTTCCATCGGCGGGCGTATGGTGCGGAATCCCGGGCTGCTGGGCCGGGAGGGAGTGTCCGAGCTGAACGACGCAGCGCCACTGTCTGTGAACAGGCCGGTAATCGACTCTTCCTTGAGCGTGACTTCCGCGACCTGATCGTTCACTACCGCTGTCTTGAAGTCGGAGTAGGCCAGTTCCTGAAGTCGAGGCTGCCCGCTGTCCTGTAGCCAGAGCATCATCAGGAAGATGGCGGCACTGATCCACAGGAACGAGTACCGGTTGGGAAGAGCCGGTGGCGGATTGTTCTCCGGCTTTTGCGGGTTGCCTGGCCCGTTCGGTGCTGTCATTTGGGTCTCCGGTCGCCCTCCATGATCTTCGCCACGAAGACGGATTTACCGTACGTCTCGAATGACCACTTCATGGTATCCGAGAGCACCTTCATAACCTCATCATAGTCGCCAAAAATTTCCGTGCTCATACGCCCCGGATAGACTTCCAGCCCGGTTTGCTCCAACCGGGTGATGAGATCCCATATTGGCTGTTTATAGTCGTCTTTCAGCGGATAACAGCTCAGTTGTACAGAAAGGTACATAATGCCTCCGGTCAGGTCAGTGATCCTGGTCAATTACCGTCATCAATAGCCCATGGCTGACGATGTGCTTCGCCTCGGGTCCGCACCACCATGCAAAACGCCATCTTCACCCACCATAATACTCTGGATGGCGCCCATGGCCGAACCATGGACCACTTTGTGGCCCCGTTCTTCCAGCAGGCGGATTGTGTCAGGGCTGATGCCCTGTTCCACCCGGATCTCATCCGGCAGCCACTGATGGTGCATGCGTGGCGCACTCACGGCGGTCTGGATGTTCATGCCATGATCAATCACATTCAGGATCACCTGCAAGGTGGTGGTAATGATCCGTGAGCCACCCGGGCTGCCCGTTACCAGCACATTTTTGCCATCCTTTCTGACAATCGTTGGTGACATTGAACTGAGCATCCGTTTGCCGGGCTCCACCTTGTTTGCTTCACCACCGATCAGTCCGTAGGCGTTGGGGACGCCGGGCTTGGCACTGAAGTCATCCATTTCATTGTTGAGCAGAAAGCCGGCGCCTTTTACCGTGATGCCGGAACCATAACTGAAATTGATGGTGTAGGTGTTGGACACCGCATTGCCCCATTTGTCCACCACCGAGAAGTGAGTGGTTTCCGGGCTCTCCCAGGCCGCCGGCTGGCCGGGACTGATGTCGCCGGCGGGGCGTGCTTTGTCGGAATCGATGCTCTTACGGAGTTCTTCGGCATAGCCCTTGCTGGTGATGCCTTTCAGAGGTACATCCACATAGTCGGTGTCGCCCAGGTAGCGGGAGCGGTCGGCGTAGGCCAGTTTCATGGCTTCTGCCATACGGTGAATCGCATCGGCAGAGTTGTGGCCGTAATCTGCCATGGGGAAGCCTTCCAGAATGTTGAGGATCTGGACAATGTGGGTACCGCCGGAGGAGGGGGGCGACATGGAGTAAATGTCGTATCCGCGATACGTGCCATGGACCGAAGTGCGGATTTCGGGGCGGTAGTTTCTCAAATCCTCCCGGGTGATCAGGCCGTCGTGCCGGTCCATTTCTTCGGTAATGAGTGTGGCGGTTTTGCCCTCATAAAAGCCTTTCACACCGTTATCAGCAATCCGCTGGAGTGTGTCGGCCAGCTCAGGCTGACGAAAGCGTTCGCCGGGCTGCCAGGCGCTGCCGTCCTCTTTATAGAAGGTGTTTCGGGTAGCAGGCCATCGCTCAAGCCTTTCCCGAGCCTGCTCCAGGCCTTCGGTGAAACGCCGGGGCACAATAAAACCTTCCCGGGCGAGTTTGATGGCCGGCGCCAGTGCCCGTTTCAGGGAGATGGTGCCGTGCCGCTCCAGTGCCAGGGCCAGGCCCGCCACGGTTCCTGGTACGCCGGCAGCCAGATGGGTGAAGCGGCTGCGATCACGGACGACATTGCCGGATTCATCCTGAAACATGGTCTCTGAGGCTTCGGCGGGCGCCTTCTCCCGGTAATCAATGGCTTCTGGTTCTGAGCCATCCCCTTTGGAAATCAGCATAAAACCGCCGCCACCAATATTGCCGGATCGGGGCTGGGTCACCGCCAGGGCAAAACCTGCCGTCACGGCTGCATCCACGGCATTGCCGCCATTTTTCAGTACCTCAAGGGCCACCTCGGTGGCCAGTGTGTGGCTGGTAGCTACCATGCCCTGTTTTGCCGTGACCGGATGAAAGCGCTCGCCCTCAAGAATGGCTTGCCCGAATGCAGGCCCGATGGCGAAAAGAATAGCCAGGGCGGCTACAACTGAAAGGCGGCCTGAGCGCCTCCTGGCGGGGTTTTTGTTTATGCGGTGGTAGAGGCCTCTGTCCATATCTCCATTCCTCGTTTCTGGCGTTCAGATAGGCTATGATAGCCGGTCATTTTAATAGGTGCGTGCCGTTAACCTGCCGTTAATGCCGGTGGTGATTCCCCGACGCGCCTGCTTTCCCGTATTTCAGTTAAGGAAAGGCTTTCATGGAGCATACTTATCGTCTTGTGATTTCCTGCCCGGACCGGGTCGGAATTGTCGCCAAGGTGAGTAACTTTCTGTCCACCTACAATGGCTGGATTACCGAGGCGAGCCACCACTCGGATACACAGACCGGCTGGTTCTTCATGCGCCACGAGATCAAGGCCAGCTCGATTCCCTTCGGTCTGGACCAGTTTCGGACGGCCTTTGAGCCGATTGCCCGCGAGTTCGGCATGAACTGGCACATTGCGGATTCGGCCCGACCCAAGAAGGTCGTCCTGATGTGCAGCAAGGAATCCCACTGTGTGGCGGACCTGCTGCATCGCTGGCACAGTCGTGAGATCAATGCCGAAATCGTTGCCGTGATCTCCAACCATGAGGACCTGCGCCGCATGGTCGAATGGCATGAGATACCCTATCATCATATCCCGGTTTCCCGGGACAATCGGGACGAGGCCTTTGGAGAAATCGAGGGCCTGATCGAGGGTTATGATACGGATGTGGTGGTGCTTGCCCGCTACATGCAGATCCTGCCAGCGAGCCTGTGTGAAAAGTTTGCCGGCAAGGTGATCAATATTCACCACAGCTTCCTGCCGTCATTTGCCGGTGCGCGGCCGTATCATCAGGCCTACAGCCGTGGGGTAAAACTCATCGGTGCAACATGCCACTACGTGACCCAGGACCTGGACGAAGGTCCGATCATTGAGCAGGACGTGATCCGCATCAGCCATAGCGACTCCATAGAGGACATGGTCCGCCTCGGCAAAGATGTGGAAAAGAACGTCCTGGCCCGTGGTCTGCGCTCTCATATCGAGGATCGGGTCATCACCTACGAAAACAAGACGGTGGTTTTTAATTAACGCCGGGTCGCTGTATGCCCCCGTAAGGGGCTGACTGTGTTAGTATTGGCCGCTTGTTAAAGAATAACTATGGGGCACAGAAATAGCCCTGAAACGACTTCCAGCAAACGCAAAGGAACCTTTCTCGATGGGTGAGTTAGCCAAAGAGATCCTGCCGGTAAATATTGAAGATGAGTTGAAGCAGTCTTACCTCGACTACGCTATGAGCGTTATCGTCGGGCGGGCTCTTCCTGATGTCCGTGACGGCCTCAAGCCGGTTCACCGCCGTGTTCTGTTCGCCATGTCCGAGCTGGGCAATGACTGGAACAAGGCTTACAAGAAATCCGCCCGTGTGGTGGGTGACGTCATCGGTAAATATCACCCACACGGTGACTCTGCGGTATACGACACCATCGTACGTATGGCCCAGCCATTTTCCCTGCGGTATCCGCTGGTCGACGGTCAGGGCAACTTCGGTTCCATTGATGGCGATAATGCTGCCGCCATGCGTTACACCGAGATTCGCATGGAGAAGGTTGCTCACTCCCTGCTGGCGGATCTGGACAAGGAAACCGTGGATTTCGTCGACAACTACGACGGCACCGAGCGGATTCCCGATGTGCTCCCCACCCGGGTTCCGAACCTGCTGGTCAACGGCTCCTCCGGTATTGCGGTCGGCATGGCCACCAACATTCCGCCTCACAACCTGACCGAGGTGGTCAGCGGTTGTCTGGCGCTGATTGATAATCCGGACCTGACCGTGGATGAGCTCATGGAGTTCATTCCTGGTCCCGATTTCCCGACCCAGGCCATCATCAATGGCCGTGCCGGTATTGTTGAGGCGTATCGCACCGGCCGTGGTCGTATCTACATTCGTGCCCGCCACGAAATCGAGCACGACAAGAAGACCAACCGCGATGCCATCATCATTACCGAACTGCCGTACCAACTGAATAAGGCGCGGCTGATCGAGAAGATTGCCGAGCTGGTCAAGGAAAAACGCCTGGAAGGCATTACCGAACTGCGGGACGAATCCAACAAGGAAGGTATCCGGGTTGTGATCGAGCTGCGTCGGGGTGAAAACCCGGAAGTGGTCGTCAACAACCTGTTCGCCCACACCCAGCTGCAGACCGTGTTTGGTATCAACATGGTGGCACTGATCAACGGCGAGCCAAAGATCCTCAACCTGAAGGAAATGCTCGACGCATTCGTGCGCCACCGCCGTGAAGTGGTGACCCGTCGGACCATCTACGAGCTGCGCAAGGCCCGTGAGCGTGGTCATATCCTGGAAGGTTTGACCGTTGCCCTGGCCAACATCGATGAGATGATTGAGCTGATCAAGTCTTCTCCCACATCGGTTGAAGCGAAAGAAAAGCTGATGTCGAAGGGCTGGGCACCGGGTGACGTGTTGGCGATGCTGGAGCGTGCTGGCGAAGACGCCTGCCGCCCCGATGATCTGCCGGAAATCTACGGCCTGCGTAATGGCCTGTACCATATGTCGCCGGAGCAGACCCAGGCGATCCTGGATATGCGTCTGCACCGCCTGACCGGCCTGGAAACCGAAAAGCTCCAGAACGAATACAAGGAAATCCTCGAGAAAATCGCCGGCCTGCTGGAAATCCTGGCGGATCCGGAGCGTCTCATGCAGGTTATCCGCGAAGAGCTGGAAGCCGTGGTGTCCGAGTTCGGCGACGAACGCCGTACCGAAATTACCAGTTCACAACGTGACCTGACCATTGCCGACCTGATAGATGAAGAAGACCTGGTGGTCACCATTTCCCACGGTGGTTATGCCAAGACCCAGGCCGTTGAAGACTATCAGGCCCAGCGTCGTGGTGGCCGGGGTAAGGCGGCAACGTCCATGAAGGACGAGGATTTCGTGGAGAAACTGCTGGTTGCCAACTCCCACGACACCATCCTGTGTTTCTCCAACCGTGGCAAGGTGTACTGGCTGCGTGTGTTCGAGATTCCTCGTGCCAGTCGCGCTTCCCGTGGCCGCCCGATGGTCAACATTCTGCCGCTGGACGAGGGGGAGCGCATTACCACCTTCCTGCCGGTCCGTGACTATCCGGAAGACCAGTATGTATTGATGGCCACCTCTGCCGGCGTGGTCAAGAAGACCCCGCTGCCGAACTTCTCCCGCCCGCGCAGCAGCGGTTTAATCGCCCTGTCACTGGACGAAGGCGATACCTTGATCGGCGCGGCCATCACCAAGGGCGATGCTGAGGTCATGCTGTTCTCCACCGCCGGCAAAGCTGTTCGCTTTAATGAGGAGGCCGTTCGTCCGATGAGCCGCACGGCCCGCGGGGTTCGTGGTATCAGAATGGCGGAAGGTCACCACGTGGTGTCCCTGATCATTCCGCAGGAAGACGGCGTGATTCTGACTGCCAGCGAGAACGGCTATGGTAAGCGCACCGCGATCGACGAATTCCCTACCTATGGCCGGGGCAGTCAGGGCGTTATCGCCATGCAGTGCTCTGAGCGTAACGGTAACCTTGTGACGGCGCTGCAGTTGTTCGATGGCGACGAAATGATGCTGATCTCGGACAAGGGCACGCTGGTTCGTACCCGCACCGACGAGGTATCGGTGCTGAGCCGTAACACCCAGGGTGTTCGCCTGATCAAGCTGAGCCAGGAAGACGAACGTCTGGTCGGCGTTGAGCGCATCGCCGAAAGCGATGACGAAGAGGTCGACGGCGAGGCAATTCCTGCCGCAGAAGGCGATAATGCAGATGAAGGCGCCGGCGAGGAATAAACCGGTGCTTCGCAGAACGATGAGTAAGACTTGAGAGATCACAGGATCATGAGCAGGGCGTATAACTTTTGTGCAGGCCCGGCAACCTTGCCGGAAAGCGTGCTGCAACAGGCACGGGATGAAATGCTCGACTGGCGCGGTAGTGGCATGTCGGTGATGGAGATGAGCCATCGCAGTGACGAATTTCTGGAAATTGCCGCAACAGCCGAAAAAGATCTCCGTGAATTGGCCGGTATTTCAGATGATTACGCCGTACTCTTCATGCAGGGTGGAGCTTCCAGTCAGTTCTCGACCATCCCGTTGAACCTGCTGGGTGACAAAACATCCGCGGATTATGTGAACACCGGTATCTGGTCCAAGAAGGCCATTGCGGAAGCCAGTCGGTATGGAACCGTTAACGTGGCGGCCAGCAGTGAGGCGGATGGTTTTACCACCATTCCCGATCAGGAATTCTGGAATACCAATGCTGACGCGGCTTACTTGCACTATACGCCGAACGAGACCATTGGTGGCCTGGAGTTCGACTTCGTGCCTGACAGCGGCCGCGTGCCATTGGTGGCGGACCTCTCTTCCACCATGCTGTCACGCCCGCTGGATGTGTCGAAGTTCGGACTGATCTACGCCGGTGCCCAGAAGAATATCGGGCCGTCAGGGTTGGTGGTTGTCGTCATCCGCAAGGACCTTCTGGGCAAGGCCCGCAAGGAAACCCCGACGATGATGAACTATCAGGTCATCGCCGATAACGACTCCATGTACAACACCCCGGCGACCTATTCCTGGTATCTGGCCGGGCTGGTGTTCAAGTGGCTGAAGGCCCGGGGCGGCGTACAGGCCATGGGAGAGATCAACCTGCGCAAGGCGAGAAAACTGTACGATTTCATTGACGACAATGATTTCTACGCCAACCCCATTGATCCCCGTTTCCGCTCCTGGATGAACGTACCGTTCACACTGGGAGACGATGCCCTGAACGGTGACTTTTTGAAAGGTGCGGATGCCCGTGGCTTGCTGAACCTGAAGGGCCACCGCTCGGTGGGTGGCATGCGCGCCAGCATCTACAATGCCATGCCGGAAGCTGGCGTGGATGCCCTGATCGCCTATATGGCGGAATTTGCGAAGGAGCGGGGCTGATCATGACCGACGAGCAAACCCGTCTGGGTGAACTGAGGGAAGAAATCGACCAGCTTGACCAGAAAATCATGGAGCTGATCAGCGCACGTGCCAAGTGCGCCCAGGAAGTGGCAAACGTCAAGATGACGGCCAATTCGGGGCAGGACGTGTTCTTCTACCGCCCCGAGCGGGAAGCTCAGGTGTTGCGGCGCATCAAGGAGCAGAATCCCGGCCCCTTGTCCGGCGAGGAGATGGCCCGGCTATTCCGCGAGATCATGTCCGCCTGCCTGGCGCTGGAAAAGCCCATGCACATTGCCTTCCTGGGGCCGATAGGCACCTTTACCCAGGCTGCGGCCCTGAAGCACTTCGGACATTCCGTGGTCAGTGTTCCGCTGCCTGCGATTGATGCCGTGTTCCGGGAAGTGGAATCCGGTGCGGCTCATTATGGTGTGGTTCCGGTGGAAAATTCCACTGAAGGTATGATCAACCATACCCTCGACATGTTCATGTCATCGCCCCTGAAGATCTGCGGTGAAGTCCAGCTCCGTATCCATCACCACCTGCTGGTATCGCCAGCCAACAAGGATCAGGAGATCACCCGCATATACTCTCACCAACAGTCGTTCGCCCAGTGTCGTCAGTGGCTGGATACCCACCGTTATGGCATTGAACGTGTGACGGTGAGCAGCAATGCAGAGGCTGCACGTCGGGCAGCGGAAGAGCCGGGAACAGCAGCGATTGCCGGAGATATGGCAGCGGAACTGTATGGGCTTGAGATTGTAGCCAACAGTATTGAAGATCGTCCCGATAACACCACCCGGTTCCTGATCATTGGTCGGGAAGAAGTGCCCGCCAGTGGAAACGACAAGTCCTCCATACTGGTGTCCATGCGGAACAAGCCCGGGGCGTTGTATCAGTTGTTGGAGCCATTCCATCGTCACGGCCTCAGCCTGACGCGTATTGAAACCCGACCGTCTCCCAGCGGCACTTGGGCTTACGTCTTCTATATCGATTTTGAGGGGCACGTGGAAGACGAGCAGGTGCGTAAAGTGCTGGCGGATGTGGAAGACGAAGCTGTGGAGCTCAAGCGTCTTGGTTCATACCCGATTGGTGTGCTTTAACGAAAGTAACGAAATCAGCGAAAGTTACTGGCAGTAAAACGATTCGGACAGGGTTGAGGAAGGTGTAATGTCGATTGATTATCAGAGTCTGGCGGTCAGGGGAGTGCAGGCACTGTCTCCCTATCAGCCCGGCAAGCCCATCGATGAACTGGCCCGTGAGCTTGGGCTGGATCCCGCCGATATCATCAAGCTGGCCAGTAACGAGAATCCGCTGGGCCCCAGCGACAAAGCGCTGGCCGCCGCCCGGGAAGCCCTCAGCGAGTTGTGTCTTTACCCTGACGGTAACGGCTTTGACCTCAAGCAGGCATTGGCGGCCCGTTTCGGCGTCGACATGTCGCAGATTACCCTGGGTAATGGCTCCAATGATGTACTGGAGGTGATTGCCCGCTGCTTCGCGGATGCGGAATCCGAGGTGGTGTTTTCCCAGTACGCGTTTGCGGTGTATCCATTGGTCACCCAGGCGATTGGTGCCAAGGGCGTTGCTGTACCAGCGAAGAACTGGGGGCACGATCTGGATGCCATGGCCGCAGCGGTGACTGACCGCACAAAGCTGGTCTTTGTGGCCAACCCCAATAACCCGACGGGTACGGTGCATAACGCCGAGGCCATCCTGGCGTTTCTGGAGAAGATCCCCGAGCGGGTTCTGGTGGTGCTGGATGAGGCATACTGCGAGTACCTGCAGGGCGACGGCTACGCTGACGGTGTCGAGTTGTTGTCCCGGTTCCCGAACCTGATCGTATGCCGCACCTTCTCCAAAGCATGGGGGTTGGCGGCGTTGCGGGTAGGTTACAGCATCAGTTCTCCCGAGATTGCGGACATCCTGAACCGGGT
The DNA here is from genome assembly GCA_022014155.1 of Marinobacter sp. Taxonomy (GTDB): domain Bacteria; phylum Pseudomonadota; class Gammaproteobacteria; order Pseudomonadales; family Oleiphilaceae; genus Marinobacter. Next base: position 15,505 of record JAKLLS010000084.1, read on the forward strand.
GCGTCAGCCCTTTAATGTGGACACTATTGCTTTGGCCGCGGCCACGGCGGTACTTGATGACGAGTCGTACCTGCAGTGCTCCCGCGAAGTGAATGCCAGCGGCATGGCCCAGCTGGAAGCCGGCTTCGGCGAACTTGGCCTGTCGT
>JAKLLS010000085.1 GCA_022014155.1 Marinobacter sp.
TCATTTGGTTAGGGGCGTTTTTAGACTATTTTTCACGTTTGTCTGCCAACCCTCTCATCGGGTAGCCACTAGAGTAGTACTGGGACGGTCCACAGCCCTCGTTGTGAGGACTCGACTCCTTGACGCGCTCTCGGTAGGCGTCTGATGATCCCATCTTGAACCTGGCTCTGATCATAGACCAGGAGTGTCTACTGGACTTGGGTAAGCCCAGACCGGAAAAGCGGGACGCCATACCCGTATGCGAGTGTGGCTCCGCTCAAATTGAAGCTAGGTCTGTAATTTCGGACTGAGGGTACGGGAAACCGAGAATGAAGCAAATCACAGAGACCCCAAACAAATGCCCAGCTTGTGGGAGCGTGTTCGTTGCAGAAACGCTTTATAGCTGGCTCTGTGCCGATTGTGGGGCAACGAAAGAAAACCCTGTCAGCAGAAAGAAATCATAGGCAGCAGAATAGAAATCGCTCATGTCGAATAATCGTCCATGCCGAATTGCGTTGGTGAGGCTGATTACGTGGATTGCCAAAGGCTCGAATGATGTCCGAAATACCTATGATCTATCTCGATTCCAACGTGATTCTGCACATGTGCGATGGGCACAAACCTGAACTCAAATCGGAAGTTATAAAAGCGTCAGAAGCTCAGAGAGCTGTTTTCCCGTTTACCGCAGGCATGGTCTCTGAAGTCGCGCTTAACATCGATAGCATCGAAGAGACAATGCAGAGGTTGCTGTTTCTGAGCGTAATTAGCCAGGAGCTCTATTTCGAACAGAGCGCTTTTAATTTCAGGTTTATCCTTCGCGACGCGTTCCAGGTATACGATTCCCTCTCGGCTAGCGGGTTGGGCTTCGATGCAGCAAAGTACTTCAGAAGCTTCGTTCCGTACAACACCCACAGAGCGACAGCTGAGGCGTACGACATGGACCCCGTTGTAATGAACAATCTGGCTCCTGCGCAGCTGTTCGAATATATCAATCACCGGCTGAGCGAGTATGAATATCTCGCAGGAAGCGAAGACTATGCTCCGCGAAATATCGACCAATGCGTCGACCTAGTGAAATCGCTCTTGCTAAAGCACAACGAGCGCTCTTGGAGTCAGCACGGCTTAGAGCCGGAAAAGATGATGAGAGGGTTCAAACATCAAGTTTTATTCAATTTACTGGAAAGCTTTGGATATCGGCGAGACAAGCGGCGCGAATATGAAAAGGGGTCTGCTTTCGAAGATGCAACCCATACGTTCTTATCCAGCTACTGCGACTACCTGGTCACGTCAGACAGAGGCATGAGTAAGCGAGCTGCCGCCGTGTTCTGGTACTTGGGTCACGATACTGACGTTATTACATCTAGCGAGCTCTTGGAACTACTAAAGGGCTCCAGCTAGGAGTGATCAACTTCAAATATTTGAACGTGTAGCACCGAAGATGAGCGGCGCATTCAACATCGGACCCACTCCTTACATAACTGCACTTGCTGAGCAGCTAGGCACTCCAGTTCCTGAGGAGCATTTGGATCGCCGGCTTGGCACTTACGCGGTATGCGTCCGGTGATCCCATCTTGAGCGCCGCGCTGCAAACGTCTCTCTGGTTTCCAATTACTGCACCGGGGTAAGTCCAATCACGTTTTAAAGCCGTCCGTGGAAACGGGGTAGAACCCCTCAGAAATTCACAGGATCACCTTGGAGTTCTCTCCTCTTAAGTTGCATGGTGTAAAGTCACCATCCCCCACGGCTCAGGAACTCGAGATCCTTGAAGAGCCTTTCTAGATTTTCCACATCGCCACTCGATATGAAAGCCAACGAAGTTTGGCCATTATATGGGGCGTTGAAATTAGCGCTGCTCAGAAACCGAATGGGATCGGTAAACGCGATTTTTGAGAACTCGTAGATATTCAGGATATAGCTCACGCGTCGTAAGAGGTTCTCAGAAAAATGAGGAAAGGAATTCAGCCTTTTCGCCTGGCCCAACTCTTCTATTGATAAGCCCAATACACACGCCTGCGCTTCGTCATCCATGCCCCATGAATTTAAAATCCGCAACACAACCGGCGCGGTTTTCTCACCGGCAGCTAGTATTCGAGCGTCATGCTCTTTCCCGTCAGATTCCTCTTCGTCAGGCCACACCGGAGTTGTAGCACCTTCATACTTCAGGACCGACCCACGCAATCGATCTAATGGATGTTGGTCTCTTTGCCCCGGGCTATGGGGGCGGTCCTCAGAAGGCAAGTCACCCCATTCTGAAGCACGAATCTGAGCCAGCTCGTCCGCATGCGCCGTGTGCTCATTTAGATTTTTCAGAAGCTCAGATTCTGTTTTGAGTGGTTCAGGTTTTCGGCCCATAAAAATCCACCAGCTGAAATATCGGAAAAGTTTAATGTGTTCAGCTTAACCGATTTCGAAAATAAACAGGAGTTATGCATGTTTAATAGAGGACAGGACAGAGAGGTGAGGGCGAATTTAGGCAAGCCGAAGGTCGGCAACCAGAGTTTGGTCCCAGTTATGGCGCAAAGTAGTTAAATGGAAAGGCTAAAAAAGTTACGTTTTGAACCCTATAATTGTCTCAAGAACGGCAAAAGTTAACTAAAATTTCGATTTACTATAGGTAAAGGGCAGTAATTTTTTTATAGAAGAGATCTTTAGGTCCGGTAATTTATGGGCTAGCAACCCACCCACCCATCAAAAGTGACGAAAATATTATGGGATAGATCACCTTACTGGGCCATAACTGGCTGTGTCCTCTGTTGTATTCGGAGGTATATAAAAGGGATTGATTAGATTAGCCCCGTAAGGTAGCGAAACCGGCAGGCTATGGCAATTGCGGGGAGGCGATGGACGCAAGCGAAAATTACCGTGTGACGGTTTCTGCGGAGGGGCCACGAGCGGTATAAAGGATGATTTTTCACCCATTTGTAGGATAGAATAGCCGCCCAAATTTTTCGGGCAGCTAAGCACACAGGGGCAGCGCATCCATGTTTAATCGTGATATGAAAATCGCCGGCTTTGACGACGAACTCTGGAACGCCATGCAGGCGGAAGAAAAGCGTCAGGAAGCTCACATCGAGCTGATTGCGTCAGAAAACTACACCAGCCCGCGGGTGATGGAAGCCCAGGGCAGCGTGCTCACCAACAAGTACGCCGAGGGCTATCCCGGTAAGCGCTACTATGGTGGCTGCGAGTTTGTCGACATTGCCGAAGACCTGGCGATTAACCGCGCCAAGGAACTGTTTGGTGCTGCCTACGCCAACGTGCAGCCGCATTCCGGCTCTCAGGCGAACTCTGCGGTGTTCATGGCCCTGGTGAAGCCTGGCGATACCGTGCTGGGCATGAGCCTCGCCCACGGTGGTCACCTGACCCACGGTGCCAGCGTCAACTTTTCTGGCAAGATTTACAACGCCGTCCAGTATGGTATCAACAACGATACCGGTCTGATCGACTATGACGAGGTTGAAGCCCTGGCGGTCGAGCACAAGCCGAAGATGATTATCGCCGGCTTTTCCGCCTATTCTCAGGAGCTGGATTTCGCCCGTTTCCGCGAGATTGCAGACAAAGTGGGTGCTTACCTGTTTGTCGACATGGCTCACGTTGCCGGTCTGGTGGCTGCTGGCGTCTACCCGGACCCGGTTCCCCACGCCCACGTGGTTGCAACTACCACCCACAAGACCCTGCGCGGCCCACGCGGTGGCCTGATTCTGGCCTGCGACGATGCGGACCTGCAGAAGAAACTGAACTCCGCGGTTTTCCCGGGCGGCCAGGGCGGCCCGCTGATGCACGTGATTGCTGGCAAGGCCGTGTGCTTCAAAGAAGCCATGAGCGACGAGTTCAAGGCGTATCAGCAGCAGGTTGTGAAGAACGCATCGGCCATGGCGGAAGTATTTATTGAGCGCGGTTACGATGTGGTGTCCGGTGGTACTAAAAACCACCTGTTCCTGGTCAGCCTGATCAAGCAGGACATTACCGGTAAGGATGCGGATGCAGCCCTGGGCCGTGCCCACATCACCGTCAACAAGAACGCGGTACCGAACGATCCGCGTTCTCCGTTTGTGACTTCCGGACTGCGTATCGGTACTCCGGCGGTGACTACCCGCGGTTTCGGTGAGAACGAGTGCCGCGATCTGGCAGGCTGGATGTGTGACATCCTCGATAACCTGGAAGACGACGCCGTCAATAACCGTGTTCGCGAACAGGTTGAAACCCTGTGTGCTCGCTTCCCGGTATACGCGGGCTAAACTTCAGGCAAGGCAGGCCGGGTCGTCCCGTTGACGGCCCGGCTATTCTTTAACCGGTGACTCTTAACCCGGCTATTTTCCGGAGCTCCCGATTATGCACTGTCCGTTCTGTGGTGAAGCAGATACCAAGGTGATTGACTCACGGCTGGTGGCCGAGGGGGATCAGGTGCGTCGTCGCAGGGAGTGTCTATCCTGCCGTGAGCGGTTTACAACCTTTGAGTCCGCCGAACTGGTGATGCCAAGGGTGGTCAAACAGGATGGCACGCGCCAGCCGTTTGACGAGGAAAAACTGCGTTCCGGCCTGATGAAAGCGCTGGAAAAGCGCCCGGTCAGTATTGAAGAAATCGACGCCGCGTTGAATCGCATCAAGTTCCGGTTGCGCGCCACCGGCGAGCGTGAAGTCAAATCCATGCAGCTCGGCGAGGAGGTCATGACCGAGCTTCGCCAATTGGACAAGGTAGCTTACGTTCGGTTTGCGTCGGTTTACCGGAGCTTCCAGGATATTAACGAATTCAAGGAAGAGATCGAGCGGCTGTCAGCCAATTCCGGCGAGGATCCGGTGGATGTGGCCAAGGTTCTGGCCGGTAACCACTCCTCCAAGGGCAAAGCATGATAGACGCCCAGGATACTGCGTTCATGGCCCGGGCGGTGCAACTGGCCTGGCGTGGGCGCTATTCGACACATCCGAATCCACGGGTGGGCTGTGTTATTGCCCGGGGCGGCAAGATCCTGGGGGAAGGCTGGCATGAGCGGGCGGGTGAGGCCCACGCTGAAATTCGCGCACTGAGTCAGGCGGGGCCGGCGGCGCGAGGCGCAACGGCATACGTGACCCTGGAGCCGTGCAGTCACTTCGGTCGCACGCCTCCCTGTGCCAAGGCATTGATTGAGGCCGGTGTTGCCCATGTCTTTGCGGCCACCAAGGATCCCAATCCTTCGGTGTCCGGTCGCGGCCTGGAGATGCTTCGCGAGGCGGGCATCCGCGTGACTGAAGGCCTGCTGGCAGATGAAGCCGCCCGGCTCAACCCCGGTTTTATGAAACGCATGAATTCCGGTCGCCCATTTGTCCGTTTGAAGATGGCGGCCAGCCTGGATGGGCGCACGGCGATGGCTTCGGGTGAAAGCCAGTGGATTACCGGGGCAGATGCCCGCCGGGACGTACAGCGTCTGCGTGCCATCAGTGATGCTGTGCTGACCGGTGTGGGTACGGTGCTCGCCGACGATCCGTCCCTGACGGTCCGACGCGAGGAGTTGGGGGATATCGGCGATGCGACCGAGCCATCTCGCATGCCGTTACGGGTGATCGCGGACCGTGATGCCCGCACTCCATGCGGCGCAAAAATTCTTCAGGGCGGCAACGTTCAGGTGTTCTGTGCGTCACCCACGCTGGCGACTGCGCCGGCCCAGGATCTGGCCGCACTGGGGGTCAGCCTGACCGGAGTTGCCTGGAAGGACAATGGCATTGATGTCGGCGAGTTGCTTGATTCCCTGGGCGAGCTGGGCATCAACGAATTGCTGGTGGAGGCCGGGCCAACCCTGGCCGGCACCTTTATTGACGAACGCCTGGTGGATGAGCTCTGGCTGTACCAGGCGCCGGTATTTTTAGGCAGTACGGGGCGGCCAACAGCCCACCTGCCACTGGAGTCCATGGCGGATAAAGTACAATGGAAAGTGCTGGATCGCCGTCAGGTGGGTGAGGATCAGCGTTTGATCCTGGCGCCACGATAACGTTTTCAATTCACGGTTTGTTGGCTGCGGACTCTGCTCCGGCAAACTGAAAGGGTGCAAAATACCTATGGCACTGAACAGTATAGAAGAGATCATTGAAGATATTCGTCAGGGCAAGATGGTTATCCTGATGGACGACGAGGACCGCGAGAACGAGGGTGACCTGGTGATGGCGGCGGAGCATTGCACGCCAGAAGCCATTAACTTCATGGCACGCTTTGGTCGCGGCCTGATCTGCATGCCCATGACCCGCACCCGTTGCGAGCAGCTGGGGCTGCCGTTGATGGTTCAGCGTAACGCTTCCGGGTTCGGAACCAAGTTTACCCTCTCCATTGAGGCAACCGAGGGCGTAACCACCGGTATATCAGCGGCGGATCGGGCGCGTACCGTACAGGCCGCCGTGGCGAAGAATGCCAAGGCATCCGACCTTGTTCAGCCTGGCCATATCTTCCCGTTGATGTCGGACCCCGGCGGTGTGCTGAGCCGCGCCGGCCATACCGAGGCATCCTGTGACCTCGCATCGCTGGCGGGTTGCGAGCCGGCGGGTGTGATCTGCGAGATCATGAACGACGATGGCTCCATGGCCCGCCGTGAGGATCTTGAAAAGTTCGCGGAGCAACACGACCTGAAAATCGGCACCATCGCCGATCTGATTCACTACCGCACCCTGAACGAGCGTACCATCGAGTGTATCGAGAAGTACGACCTGGATACAGAATACGGTGTATTCAATCTGAGGACCTATCGGGACAATATCCAGGGCGCCACGCACCTGGCGATGGTCATGGGTGACATCAAGCCGGATGAGCCGGTGCTGGTGCGCGTGCACATTACCGACACCCTGCGTGACCTGCTGGGTGCCCGTCGTGCCGATTCTCGCAGCTGGCCGCTGAACCATGCCCTGGAAAAAGTGGCCGAGGAAGGTCGGGGTGTGGTGGTGCTACTGAACAGCGCCGAGGACAGTTATAACCTGGAGGACCGGATTCACGAGTTCTTCGGAGAAGAGCAGGCGGCAGCCGCTAAGGGCAGTTCCGGCGTTTACTTTACGGTGGGTACCGGCTCCCAGATCCTCAAGGACATTGGTGTGGGCAAAATGCGACTGCTAAGCCCACCCATCAAGTTTTCTGCGATTTCCGGTTTCGATCTGGAAGTGGAAGAGTACGTACCTTATACCCCCGAATGATGAACCCGGCAGCGCTGGTGCTCAGTGCTGCCCGTTAAGGAGCCGTTCATGGCAGATATCAAAGTAATTGAAGGCGATTTCACCCACTGCACTGGCCGATATGCCCTGGTGGTTGGACGTTTTAATGGATTCGTTGTAGAAAGCCTGGTGGAAGGTGCTGTGGATACCCTGCGTCGTCACGGCATTGCTGATACAGACATTACCATTGTTCGTGTTCCTGGTGCCTACGAAATGCCGCTGGCGGTCAAGCGGGTTGCCGAAACTGGCAATCACGATGCCATCATCGCCCTCGGTGCGGTGATCCGTGGCGGCACGCCGCATTTTGAGTATGTTGCTGGTGAAGCGTCCAGTGGTCTGGGTGCCGTCAGTCTGGAAACGGATGTACCGGTGACCTTCGGTGTGCTGACGGTGGATTCCATTGAACAGGCCATTGAGCGTTCCGGCACCAAGGCAGGTAACAAGGGTGCGGAAGCTGCGATTACCGCTCTGGAAATGGTCAGCCTGTTCAAGAAGCTGGGTGAGTGATGAGCGCAACTGAAGACACTTCCCCGCAGCCAGGCGCATCCGGGCAACCGAAAGCCGGTGATCGTCGCCGTGCCCGCGCCCTGGCCATGCAGGGACTTTATCAGCGCCATTTCAGCAAGAGCGCGATTTCGGATATCGAATCCGAGTTCCTGGTCGATAACGACATGACCAAGGTGGATACCCTTTATTTCCGGGATTTGTTGCGTGGGGTTCACCGCGAGCAGGCCGAACTCGACAGGCTGCTGGAACCATTCCTTGACCGCCCGCTCAACGAAGTGGATCCGGTTGAGCTGGCCATCGTCCGTCTTGGTGCCTATGAGCTGAAGCATCGGCTGGATGTGCCGTACAAGGTCGTGATCAACGAAGGCATTGAAATGGCTAAGAAGTTCGGGGGCACGGAAGGGCACAAGTTTGTAAACAGTATCCTCGACAAACTCAGCCGTCGCCTGCGACTGGCTGAGACTCGCCCGCGGTAACGAATGGGTGAGTTCGAACTGATACGCCGCTATTTCAGTCCTCTCGCCGGGCAGAGCCGCTCTGCGTCGCTGGTGCTCGGCCCGGGGGATGACTGTGCTATCGAGTGTATTGCATCCGGTCAAGAGCTCGTTTTTTCCGTGGATACTCTTGTAGAGGGTGTCCACTTTCCCGTCGGCTATGATCCCGAACATCTCGGTTGGCGATCGCTGGCTGTGGCTGCCAGTGATCTGGCTGCCATGGGCGCTCAACCTGTTTGTTTTACCCTGGCTTTGACCTTGCCAGAAGCTTCCCCGGAATGGCTGGAACGTTTTTCCCGGGGGCTTTCCCGGGCATCCCGGGCCTTTGGCCTGGAGTTGGCCGGAGGGGATACTACCCGGGGGCCGCTGACGCTCAGTCTTCAAGTGCATGGTGAAGTGCCCTCCGGCGCAGCCTTATTACGTTCCGGTGCGGAAGTGGGGGATTACCTGTGCGTGACAGGCGCCCTTGGCGCGGCGGGCGCGGCTCTGGATTATCTCGATACCGTCTCCCCGTCAGAGGATGAGCGGGCCGTCCTGGAGCGATATCACACTCCGGTTCCCAGGCTGGATCTGGGGATGGCATTGCGAGGGGTGGCCAGCGCCGCCGTCGATATCTCGGATGGCCTGTTGGCGGACCTCGGACACATTCTGGCGGCCTCAGGTGTCGGGGCGGAGCTGGATTGTCAGGCAGTGCCGGTGTCTTCGGCCGTCATTCGTCTCAAGGGCCCGGCCGAAGCCCTCAGGCTGGCGCTTGAGGCTGGTGACGATTACGAACTCTGCGTTACTGTCCCTCCGGGTTTGTGGAAGGGCTTGCCAGAGGCTGTACGGACGCAATTGAGTATTATCGGTAAGGTGGTATCCGGAAGCGGTATTGCGGGTATTGAGGGTGCACTGGTGGCTGGTGGATATGATCATTTCGGGAGTAAGTAATGAGTAGTGATGATAACTTGCAGGAGCCCGAATTGACCGAAGCCCTGCTGCCTCCCGGTTTTCTGCGTGATCCGGTGCACCTGCTGGCGTTCGGCTTTGGTAGTGGTGCTGCCTCACGCGCGCCTGGCACCTGGGGCAGTCTGGCGGCTATTCCGCTATGGCTTGCGATTGCCTGGCTGCCGTTGGCTGCATACTGGGCTGTCATTGCGGTTGCTTTCGTTGTGGGGGTCTGGCTTTGTGGCAAGACGGCCCGTGACCTGAAAGTGCACGATCATGGTGGCATTGTCTGGGATGAGTTTGTCGGCATGTGGATTGCCCTGGCACTGATTCCTGACAATATCTATGGGGTGTTGATGGCTTTCGCGTTGTTCCGTCTGTTCGACGTGGTGAAGCCCTGGCCCATCAGTTGGATTGACCGGCGCACACCCGGAGGTTTGGGTATCATGGTGGACGATGTGGTCGCGGGGTTCATGGCGCTCGGTTGCCTGTTCGCCATTGACCGGTGGTTAATGCCAATCATGATCTGATCCGGCTCCGTCCATGAGCCGGATCTGTTGGTTGGTTGAGTCAGTGGATCTGTTGCTGTTGCTCTTCGGGTAGCAGGCGGACAACGTGTAAAAAGCGTCTCAGCCCGGTTTCTGCGCGATCACGAGTGGCAAAGGGACCACTGTCGAAACCTTCCCTGGTGGTGAAGTACCACTTGCTTCCCACACAGAAAAAACGGCTGCTGCGAAACGGTACGGGCCCGTCTTCCCCGGTTCGGCGTTGAGTGTCCATGGAGCCTCCTGTGCCCTGTCGTTTTCTGCTTTCAGGGCTACGTCTTATCCGATTGTTTAAAATTAAATCAATTTCGGGTGAATTCAACCGTTTTTTGTTGTTTGTAAGCCCTGGGTCTCATTCCGGGTTTTCATCTATGGAGAGGGCGAGGCTTAAAACCGGGTATTGCCCTCTTGCCCTGTCCAGTGGCACTCGTCAGAATGCCAGCAGTCTGAACTCTTCACATCACAAGGACGCTTCATGAGTATTTATCACGTTTTGCGAGTTTTCAAGGTGACAGCCTTCCCGGTAATGGTCTTCCGGTTGTTCGTTTTTGCCCTTGCTGCTGCAATGCTGGCCGGGTGCGCCTCATCCCTGGCCCGGATACAAACGTGGGAAGGGGAGGTGGCTGAGGATAGCCGTGCGTTATTAAAGGCTCCGGGCGAGATTCAGGTGGTCAGAGTGAATGGCCTCAGCATGAGTAATTTCCTCATGGATGACCTGGCCCTGAATTACGACCTGTTGCCCGGGGAAAATCAGATCGTATTCAACTATAAGACGATCTGGGCCAAAACCGGTGTCGTGCGAAATGGAGAGTCAAAGGTTCACGTGGTGGAGACGGAGCCCCATGCGGTGTCTTTTGTTGCCCAGGCGGGTGAAACCTACAGTTTCGAGTTTGACAGGCCGGAGTCCCGCCGGGAAGCGGAAGCGCTACGGAAAAATTTCTCTGGAACTATTGTGAACGGGACCGGTGAAGAGGTGGCGAGCTTTGAGTTGTGGGATGGTAAGGCGCTCGGCCGTGCACGCACACCTGTTTCTGGCGATAAGCACGAAATGACCGGAGCAACAGACGGGGACACTCTGGGGCAGTTGAAAGCGCTGTGGCAAGACGCCAGCGAAGAGGAAAAACGTACTTTTCTGCGCTGGGCGTTTGAATAACAGTCAGGTGCGTCGCTTCAGCGCCTGAAACGCTGAAGCGTTCTTTTCAGCATGCCCTCAAGCAGCGTCAGGGCCTCGTCCGCGAGGCTCTGGCCGTTTTCCGTCTGATCATCCAGCTCTTCGTCGGATTCGGTCAGCTTAGCCGCTGAGCTCTCAATGGCGGACAAGCTCTCTTCAAGTAACGGTTTCAGTGACTCGCCATCTGCGACAACGTCGGGGCAGAGAGTAAAGTTAACCGTCAGCCGCCCTTCGTAACTGACCGCGACGATCACCAGTCCCATACTGTCAAACAGCGGCGCGGTATTATACTGTCGCACCAGGCGTGCGCCCTGAAGGTACAGCGGAACCTGGGGGCCGGGAACGTTGGTGATGGGCAGGTTGAAAACCGGCTGGTACCGCTGTGCAATCTGTAGCTCCGAGTAAAGTCGGGCAGACAGGGCCAGCATGGTGGAAGGTAGCAGCTCCGTGAGTCTGTCTGCAGCAATGGCTTCCCGGTACGGTTCTGATGCGACCGCATTCCGGTGGATCATACGGATTCTGCGGGCAGGGTTCGGTTCACTGGTGGCCAGATCCAGCAGCATGGCGGACATCTGATTGCCCGTTGCTTTGCGCAGGCTGTTTGAGCGTACGGATATCGGGGTCATGGCGACCAGTGACTTGTCCGGGTCTCCCTCCTGGTTAACCAGGTATCGCCGGAGTGCTTCGGCGCATAGCCCGAGGACCACGTCGTTCAGGGTGACGTTGCCCAGGCTGGCTTTTATGGCCTTGAGCCGGGCCAGATCGATGTCGGCGGCTACGATCTGACGATTTGCGGTGATCTGGCGGTTGAATGGGCTGTGGGGCGCAGAGAATACCGGGAATGGTAGCGGTAACTTCCGCATCTGTTTCTGAATCAGGCCCCGCGCCGTTATCTCCGCCGCGCTGAACGCGAGAGAGGTGACCTGTAAGGGTTTGCGCAGCAGGTTGGCGCCGGTCTGCACAATAACCCGCTCTTCTGACGGAGCGGGCTTGGGGTGCCAGGGGCGTGGTTGGGAAATAGGTCTCGCCTCTGGCGTATATTCCAGCAGCTTACCAATGATCTCCTCACCACTGAAAGCATCAATGGCCGCGTGGTGAAGTTTGACGATCAGGGCGAACCCGTGGTGACCATCGTCATCATCCGCTGCGGGGAAACCATCCACAAAGGTGATATGCCAAAGCGGGCGATCCCGTTTGAGGGGTTCCTCCAGAATCTTGGAAGCCAATTCCATCATGCCCTGCACATGACCGTGTTCGCCCAGGTTGACGTAGGCGAGGTGGCGCTCGATGCTGAAGTCTGGATCGTCAATCCAGTAGGGGCGACCAAGACGAAACGGGATTTCTTTCAGGCGTTGGCGGAACAAGGGAACCACATGGAGCCGGCTGCGCAGATAGGCAACAAAGGTGCTGAAGGCCAGTGGTTTGTTGCTGCCACGACCATCAAACAGATAGATGCCCCCGATGTGCATGGGCGCCGTTTCCGACTCCAGGTAAAGAAAAGAGGCATCCAGTTCCGACAACTGCCGCATGTTTGAACTCCGTTCGGCGTTTTATTTTCCGGCAGTATAAACGAGTGGTGCCGGATTCCGTTGGCTGTTTTGCCTCTTCCGCCTACGCCTCGGCGGCCACGTTGACCTCGGGGTTAAGTTTCAAGCCAGGAGGACAGTTCCTCTGATTGGCTCAGGTGTTTCCAGAACCACATCAGGGCCTTGCCCTGATCTTCCGCGTGTCGTGCCAGATGGAGCATGATGGGTTGGCGAAGGTCATGAACATCAACTGCAATAAGCTGGCCTTCCCTCAGTTGCGAGCGAATCCTCGATTCCGGTAGCCAGCCCACTCCCAGTCCCGCCTGCTGCACAGCGATCTTCTGATCAATGTTGGCTACCGTGATGGTGCGTTGTCGCCGGAAGATGCCTGCATGCCCCGGGGGCAGTGAGCGGGAGGTGTCCGCCGCAACCGCAGCCGGGTAGCGGGCAATATCCTCTTCAGTCAATGGTTGGGGGGTGGATGCCAGCGGGTGATCCGGGGCAACGGCGTACACAAAGTTCATCTTGCCGAGAGCCTTGGTGGTAAAGGTGCCGGCCGGTTTGCTCAGCTGATCGGCGCCGACAATCAGATCGACACGGCGACTCTGCAGCGCGTCCCAGGAGCCGGCAAAGACTTCTTCAACGAGTTGTACTTCCACGGGAATGTTCAGATCGTTGAATGCCTTTATGGCCGGGAACAGGCATTCGGCGGGGAGCAGGGAGTTAAAGCCGATGCGCAGTCGGGTTTCCCAACCCTGGGCCACCTGTTTGGTAGTGTGCGCCAGGTTTTCCGCGGCCTCCAGAAGGGTCCGGCCTTCCTCTAGCAAGTAGCGTCCCGCTGGCGTCAGGGTGGCACGATGGCCACTGCGGTCGTAGATGGCGATGTTCAGGTCTTCCTCGAGCTTTTGCACCGTGTAACTGATGGCGGAGGGAACCCGGAACAGTTCTCCGGCAGCGCCGGCGAAACTGCCTTTGCGGTCGATGGCATCGAGGACTTTGAGAGCGTCTATGGTGATGGCTGTATGCATGTTCGAATTATCTGAGGTTGTTGGCCAGAAAAGCTTGTTTGAGAGGGTAGCAGGCTGGCCGTTATTCTTCTTCAAATATTATCGGGTTTTGGAGAGGTAAACATTATGGGGCTTTTAGTTGACGGCAAATGGCATGATCAGTGGTACGACACCAGCAAGACCGGTGGCAAGTTTGAACGGGAGGCCGCGAGGTTTCGCAACTGGGTAACGGTGGATGGTTCGCCCGGTCCGGAAGGTAAGGGTGGATTCAAGGCTGAGTCGGGCCGATACCATCTGTATGTGTCGATGGCGTGTCCCTGGGCGCATCGCACCTTGATTTTCAGGAAACTGAAGGGGTTGGAGCAGCACGTCTCCGTGTCGGTGGTTCATCCGGACATGGTAGAGAATGGGTGGGAGTTCCGGCCCGGTGATGAACGCCACAGGGATCATTTGCACGATTTTGATTTCCTGCATCAGGTCTACACCCGGGCGGCGCCGGATTATTCCGGTCGAGTGACGGTGCCGGCGCTGTGGGACCGGGAAAAGCAGACCATTGTCAGCAACGAATCAGCCGAGATCATCCGCATGTTCAATTCCGCGTTTGATGGTCTGGATGGCGTACGTGAGGAGCTGGACTTCTATCCCGAACCTCTGCGAGGGGAGATCGAAGAGGTGAATGCCCGGGTGTATGACACCGTCAACAATGGTGTGTACAAGGCCGGATTCGCCACGGCCCAGGACAAATACGAAGACGCCTATGGTGCGCTGTTTGACTCACTCGACTGGCTGGAGGCGCGGCTGGCAAAGCAGCGCTACCTGGTCGGTGCACAGCTCACCGAGGCGGACTGGCGTCTATTCACCACGCTGATTCGATTCGACGCGGTGTACTACAGCCACTTCAAATGCAACCGGCAACGCATCGGGGACTTCCCGGCGCTATCGGCGTATGTTCGTGATCTGTATCAGGTGCCGGGAGTGTCGGAGACGGTCGACATCGGTCAGATCAAGCAGCACTACTATGTGAGCCAGCGGACCATCAACCCGACCCAGATTGTCCCCGTGGGGCCGCAACTGGATTTTGAGGCACCCCACGGCAGGGAAGTCCTGGGATGAGCTAGCTGACGCGAGCGACGGCAACCTCGGTCAGCAGAGTCAGCGCCTCTTTATAGTCCGACTCGGGAAGGGCGTTGAGGCAATTCGCCGCCAGGGAGGCCTGCTCCCTGGCTTTTGCCATGGTGTACTCCAGGGCGCCGGAGCTGTCGACAATCTGCAATATGGCTGGCAGATCATCCAGGCCGCCCTTGCGAATGGCCTGACGAATCAGTTGGCGTTCATCTTCTACACCTTTCTCCATGGCGTGAATCAGGGGCAGGGTGGTCTTGCCCTCGGCCAGGTCGTCGCCCACGTTCTTGCCCATGGCTTCGGCGTCGCCGCGGTAGTCGAGCACGTCGTCCACCAGTTGGAATGCCAGCCCCAAGTGTTTGCCGTAGTCCTTCAGGGCGTTTTCCTGGTGTTCATCGGCGCCGGCCAGCAAGGCACCGGTGTGGGAGGCGGCCTCAAACAGCATGGCGGTCTTGTTGTGGATGACCTCCATATACTGTGCCTCACTGAGCTCCGGGTTCTTCACGTTCATCAACTGCATCACCTCGCCCTCGGCAATGACGGCGGTGGCATGTGACAACACGTCCATGATGCGCAGGCTTTGCAGCTCCACCATCATCTCGAATGCGCGGGCATAGAGGAAATCACCTACCAGCACGCTGGGGGCGTTTCCCCACCGGGCATTGGCGGTGCTGCGGCCCCGGCGCATGTCGGACGTATCCACCACATCGTCATGGAGCAGGGTGGCGGTGTGCAGGAATTCGATAACGGCGGCCAGTTTGAGGTGGTCGTCCTTGTCGTAACCCACGGCCTGGCTGGATAGGAGGACCAGCAGGGGTCTCAGCCTTTTTCCGCCACTTTCAATGATATAGTGGGCTATTTTCTCCACCAGCGGGACATCGGAAGAAAGCCGCTTGATGATCAGGTCGTTCACGCGGCTGAAATCATCCGCCACGGTGTCGTAGATGCGCTGGGCTGTCATGCGGCTTGTGGATCCCTTTCTGGTGTTTTCGTTGATACTATTTATTGATAAATAGGGGTAGGTCGCGGCAATGCTAGGTACTGGGGCTTTCAGTGTCAACTTGGCTTGTATTGCGGGGCCGGTTTTCGTACAATCACGCGCCCAACTCATCCCAACCTGCGCTCCC
>JAKLLS010000086.1 GCA_022014155.1 Marinobacter sp.
CGGTCGCCAGGGCGGGGGCATCATTCACGCCATCGCCGGCCATGACCACAATACGACCCTCGTCTTTCAGGCGTTGAACAATCTTGCCCTTGTCTTCCGGCAGGACTTCCGCCTCAACTTCATCGATATGAAGCTTGCGGGCAACCGCCTCGGCCGAGGTGCGGTTGTCACCGGTTAGCATCACTACCCGGATGCCATCTTTCTGCAGGGCTGAAATGGCAGCTTCGGTGGTTTCCTTTACCGGGTCGGCAATGGCAAGCAAACCGCAGACCTTCCCATCCACTGCCGCGAAAATCACAGTGGCGCCGTCCCTTCGGAGCTGCTCGGCCTCAGTTTCAAAGCCAGAGGTATCGACGCTTTCGGATTCCATTAGCAGACGATTGCCAATCAGTACCTGCCGCCCCTCGACCTTGCCGGTCACGCCTTTGCCGTTGGGGGAGTCGAAGCCCTCAGCGTCCGGTAGTTTCAAATCCATCGCTATGGCTTTGTCGAGAATGGCGTGGGCCAACGGATGCTCACTGCCTTTTTCCAGGCCGCCAGCAAATCGCATCAACTCTTCCTCGCTGACTCCCTCGGCCGGAACAAGCCTGGTCACCTGAGGTTTGCCTTCGGTCAGTGTGCCGGTTTTGTCCACCACCAGGGTATCCACCTTCTCCATGCGCTCCAGGGCTTCCGCATCGCGGATCAGCACACCGCTTTGGGCGCCCCGCCCGACACCGACCATGATGGACATGGGGGTTGCCAGGCCCAGGGCACAGGGGCAGGCGATGATCAACACGCTCACCGCGGCAATCAGGCCAAATGCCATAGGCGGCATCGGCCCGACGAATGACCAGACAATAAAGGCGATAATAGCGATCACGATTACAGCTGGCACAAAATAACCCGCCACCTTGTCTGCCAGGCCCTGAATGGGCGCGCGGCTGCGCTGGGCACTGGCCACCATCTGCACAATCTGGGACAACATGGTATCCCGACCAACCTTGTCGGCCCGCATGATGAAGCTGCCCTGCTGGTTAATACTGCCGCCGATCACCTGATCGCCGGACTTCTTGCTGACCGCCAGGGGCTCACCGGTTACCATGGATTCGTCCACATTGGAGTTGCCTTCAAGTACCTCGCCGTCCAGCGGCACCTTGTCTCCCGGCCGAACCCGCAGGCGATCGCCAACCTTGACCTGGTCCAGCGACACATCCGACTCACCGCCCTCATCATCCAGCTTCCGGGCCGTTGCGGGAGCCAGATCCAGCAAGGCTTTGATGGCACCGGAGGTTTTCTCTCGCGCTCGCAGTTCCAGCACCTGCCCCAGCAACACCAGCACCACGATGACCGCTGCCGCCTCGAAATACACCGCAACCGAGCCATCGTCCTGCCGAAAGGCCGTCGGAAAAACCTGAGGCGCCAGAGTCGCCACCAGGCTGTAAACCAACGCCACACCGGTACCAATGGAAATCAGTGTGAACATATTCAGGTTACGACTGACCACGGACTTCCAACCCCGGACAAAGAAGGGCCAGCCACACCAGAGGACGACCGGCGTTGCCAGCACCAGTTGAATCCAGTTGGACATTTGCGGGGCCACAATGTGATCGAGCCCGGTCAGGTGCCCACCCATTTCCAGCACCAGCACCGGCAAGGTCAGAACCAGTCCGATCCAGAATCGGCGGGTCATATCCGTAAGTTCTGCGGAGGGTCCGTCATCCAGGCTCACTTGCTCCGGCTCCAGAGCCATACCGCAGATGGGGCAGTCTCCCGGTCCCGGCTGTCGAATTTCCGGATGCATGGGGCACGTGTACATGGTGCCCGGCGCTACCGGCTCTTGCTGCTTCTGGTCTTCACCCAGGTACTGTTCGGGGCTTTCATCGAACCGGGACTGGCAGCGTGACGAACAGAAATACCAGGTTTTACCGTCATGCTGACTTCGATGTTCCGCGGTGTGCGGATCCACCGACATACCGCAAACCGGGTCCTTGACAGTATGCTCGCCGGATTCATCTTGGCGATGATCATGGTGATGGGCATGTTGGTGCTCAGCCATTGCGGTCTCCAGTCTTGTCTGCCGGCCAATCCGTAAAAGCAATAAAGTAGAGTAGAAAAAGATTAATGACCGGAATCAGTATCAGGAGGCCCATCCAGCCCGGATACCCGGTACGCTGGCATATACGCCAGGCGGGGATGACAACGACGATGGCGATCACCAGCATCCACAGCCAGTGCCCTGCCCACATGGTGTTACCAAACATGTTATTTCCCATCATGGTATGAGTCTCCGTTCCTGGGTATAGCTTTAGTGGTGATGATGTGCCTGGGAATGCACACCCTCCGGAGCCAGAATCCCCGCTGATCTTTTCAGGAAGATTTGCTCCGCGACCGCGATCACAACCATCGTGACGACCGCCACGCCGATGACAAACGGGTCGGTATTAAGCTTGACCCAGACAAAGCCTCCAAGTGCGAGCATATCCAGCACAATGGCTGTCGCCGGCACCCAGGCGTTGGCCTTTATGTCCTTGCGCAGATAGCGAAGTACACCCCAGTGAATGGCGATATCCATAATCAGGTAAAACACAATGCCCAACGCGGCAATCCGGGAAAGATCGAAAAATGCCGTAAGAATCAGCCCCAGAACCACAGTGTAGACCAACGTATGCTTCTGGATGCTGCCAGGCATACCAAAGTGGCTGTGAGGAACCAGCTTCATCTCTGTCAGCATCGCCAGCATGCGCGAAACGGCAAAGATGCTGGCCAGAATACCGCCGGCAGTAGCCATCATGGCAATCGCCACCGTAAACCAGACGCCATAATCGCCCAGTGCCGGACGAGCGGCCGCAGCAAGGGAGTAATCCCGTGTCTCAATGATTTCAGCCAGCGACAGATTGCTGGCAACAGCAAAACCGACCAGGGTATAGATCACTACGCAGGCCGCGATGGAAATCACGATAGCGCGACCAACGTTCCGGTGTGGGTCTTTGACCTCGGAACCGCTGTTGGTAATGGTGGTGAAGCCCTTGAAGGCCAGTATCCCCAGCGCCGTTGCGCCGAGGAAATTGCTGACGGTTCCAGCCTCTCCGGGAGTCGAGAAGTCGACCGCAAGGCTGTCAGCGATCCAGACACCCACCAGCCCGAAAATCAGTATGCCTCCGATCTTCAGAATCCCGATGAAAGATGCCACGCCCTGAATCATTCGGTTGCCAAGCAGATTGATAAGAAAGGCCGTCAGGATGAGTGACACCCCGAGAATGGGCACCATACGGCCGCTTTCGTCACCACCAAAGAGCTGCATGGTGTAAGAACCGAACGTGCGGGCCAGAAAACTCTGGGCGATCACCATGGAAAAGTACATCAACAAGGCATTAAACGCGGTTGGTAACCGATTCCCATAGGCTTTGTGTAGATACATACCGATGCCACCTGCGGAAGGGTAGGCATTGGAGATCTTGATGTAGGAGTATGCGCTGAAACCAACGATCACGGCGGCGGCGAGAAATGCCAAAGGAAACAGCACGCCCGTCATCTGCGCCATTTGCCCGGTAAGTGCGAAGATGCCAGCGCCAATCATGACGCCAGTGCCCAGCATGACAGTACCCGGCAGAGAAAGGCTGCCCTCCTGATAGCGAGTGGTTCTGTCCTGCTCCTCCCGCATTTAGCCTCCTGTTACTTCCGCTTCATTGGTGGAATTTTGGAACAGCAAAACGGCTCATGTTTGGCATTGGCCCGGACGTTGTCCTCCGTAAACCGATACCATGCGAGTTTTCGACGAGCCCACCATCCCGCCTTTATCTGGCCGCCGTGAGCATTGATCTGTTCCAGCAGCTCATCGGTGGACCAATGAGTGCCATCAAACGTGACACACAGCTGATTGTTCGATCTGCGTTCAGCAAAATCGACGCAGGGATGGTGATTGAGTTCGTGGATAAAACCCTCCCACTGGCTTTCACTGAAGCTTTCAATGGTCAGCTTGCGGCGTAGCAGAAATGGTTGCTGGCTAGTAATTTTGTGGGCTTTGGTCATGGGACTGCCCCTTTCTACCTGGTTGCTGTTCCTCTATAACAGCACCTTTAACTGAACTGGGACTGAAAATGGGCGGGGACTTCGAGGCAGGTTGACTCATATCAAATCACAGAGCAAAAACGGGCCTGGGGAGACACCCAGGGCCCGTCAACAACAAGGTCAGAAGGAGATTCTGGCACCGACCACGGCAAACCAGTCCTCGGTACTGCCACCGGAGTCCCTGGCCAGGTCCGCCGTATCACTGTATTTACGCTCGTGAACTACGCCAATGTAAGGGGAGAAGGCGCGATCGATGAGGTCATAGCTCAGACGCACTCCGACTTCGGTGGAGTTCAGCCCTTCCCCGACACCAATCTCTTTATCCTCGGAGAAGGCCACCAGGGTTTCGAAGGTAGCCGAGACAATCCAGTAATTGGTTATCAGCAATTCGTACTCCGCCTCGAAGTCCACCGAAGCGTCGCCTTCATCGCTAACATAAAGATTGGTATCCACCTCAAACCAGTAGGGAGCCAGACCGGTAAGCCCGAGCACGCCATACACCCGATCCGGCCCTTCTGGGGTGTCTATGCGGATACCCGCCTTGGCATCCCAGAAGTCACTAACCGGGGTCTGGGCAACGAACTGGTTCTCCAGCGTTTCCCAGGCGTTATGGGCTTCTTCCCACTCGCCCTCGAACAGCCAGCGGAACTTCAGTCCATCGGTGCCGTAGAAGGCGTCGCCCTCGATAACCGCCAGTTCCTCGTCTGAATCACTATAGCGGTACTCAAATTTTTCGGCAGATACGCCCCAGAAGGTCTTGGCAGTCTGGGTTTTCTTGGCGGGGTCTTCCTGAGCAACAGCGGGAGTTGCCAGTGCAGCCACCGCCAGGAACAGGCCACACATGGATATCGTCACACGATTCATGATTCACCTCCCTGTGATCCTGTTTTCGTGCCCTCGGCCACAGTGCCGTCCGGGCCACCTTCAACCACGATCTTACGGAACATGCCGGCGGCAGCGTGGTAGGACAGGTGGCAATGGAAGGCCCATTCACCGGGTGCATCCACTTCAGTCTCCATGTAAACAGTAGTGGCCGGCGACACGCTGATCACATGTTTGAGGGGGTTCCACTTGCCTTCGCCCACGTCGAGAATTGACCACATGCCATGCAGGTGCATCGGGTGGGTCATCATGGTTTCGTTGACGAATTTGAAGCGAACGCGCTCACCGTATTGCAGCACGATAGGATCGGCATCCTCGTATTTGATGCCGTTGATGCTCCACTCGTAGCGCTCCATATTGCCGGTAAGACGCAGTTCAATTTCCCGGGTCGGCTCACGGTCCTCGTACAGCGGGCTCTGGGCTTTAAGGTCCGCGTATGACAGGAATTTTCCGCCATTGCTGGCGGTAGGTACAAGTCCGCTGCCCTGGGCATAGAACGGGTCTTCCGGCAAAGACGCCCCGTCACCCTGGCCCATACTGCCATGGCCCATACTGCCATGGCCCATGGCACTGTGGTCCATTTCAGCACCCATGACCATATCACCGCTGTCCATGCCGGTCATATCGTCATCGTTCATGTCGCCATGGTCCATCCCGCCATGGTCCATGTGTCCGCCCATATCGGCCATGGTCAGCAGCGGGGCGTCACGCAGGTCCGGCACTTTCGCCGTCATACCTTCCTCCGGCGCCAGAGTGCCCCGGGCATAGCCAGAGCGACCCATGGATTCGGCAAAGATGGTGTAGGCTTTTTCATCCTTGATGCGAACGATCACATCGTAGGTTTCCGCCACGCCGATGCGGAATTCATCCACATTGACCGGTTGCACATTGTTGCCGTCTGCCTGGACGACGGTCATTTCCAGGCCGGGAATCCGAACATCGAAATAGGTCATGGCTGAAGAGTTGATAAAGCGCAGGCGCACCCGCTCACCCGGTTCGAACAGCCCTGTCCAGTTCTGCTCCGGCCCTTTGCCGTTGATCAGACCGGTGAAGCCCTGCACGTCCTCGATATCCGCTTTCATCATGCGCATATCGCCCCACATCATCCGGTCCTTCAACGTAGACAGGAAACCTTTGTCACCGGACTCGGCAAAGAAGTCACCTACCGTCTGCTGCTGGCGGTTATAGTAATCGGCGGACATTTTCAGGTTTCGCATGATGCGATCGCCGGAATGGGGGTGCTTGTCGGTGAGCTGCACCACATATTCCCGGTCATACCTGTAAGGTTCCCGACCTTCGGGCTCAATCACGATGGCACCGAAGGCGCCGTCGGGTTCCTGAAAGCCGGAATGGCTGTGGAACCAGTATGTGCCTGCCTGAACAATCGGGAATTGATAGGTGAAGGTTTCTCCAGGCTTGATGCCAGGAAAACTGATACCGGGTACACCATCCTGCTCGAATGGCAGAATCAGCCCGTGCCAGTGGACGGAGGTCATCTCGTCCAGGTTGTTGGTGACATTGATGGTCACCTCTTCGCCCTGCTTGAACCGCAACACCGGCCCGGGGGAAGCACCGTTGTATCCAATGCCTTCCTTGACGAAGTCCCCGGTGTCAATCTGGACCCGGTCAACGGAAATATCGTACTCACCAGCCAACAACGGCAACGGCATCAGCCCGGCGAGGATGGCAATAAGAAAACCTCTATTCATTGCACAGACTCACTATCAGATTCCCCTTCGACACGATCTTTGGCCGCAACCGTAGAATCAATCTTGATATCGCCGTACATTCCGGCCTGGTAATGACCAGGCACGTTGCAGGCAAACTCAAGGTCAGTGGCCTTGGTGAATTTCCAGATGATGTCCCTGGACTCCCCCGGTTCCATCAGTACGCTGTTGGGATCGTCGTGCTTCATGGAATGGCCATTGCCCATGTCCATATTCATCATGTCGTGGTCAATGTGATCGCCTTTAAGTACGCCGTGCTCCACCATCATCTGCATTTCTTCCTGGTGAGCTTCGTGCATATCGGCGGTGCCGATGTTGAACTCATGCACCAGTGCACCTTCATTCGTCACCTTGAAACGGATGGTTTCACCCGGCTGCACATGAATCGACTCAGGCGCGTAATAGTTGTCGCGCATGGTCACTTCAACCGTGCGCGATACGTTCCCGGCGTTGCCGGGCTCGCCTATTGCATTGCCGCCGTGGTGTCCACCAGCGTGATTTCCGGCTGCATAGGCACCTGAAGAAATTGCCACAATCATGGCTGGAAGCAGTGCATTCTTGAGTATCGGATTCATCGGTTTCTCCCGGGAATAAGTTGGTGGTGCAAATGTGAGCACTACTCTGCCCGCGTAACCTGAATTCTTGCTGAATTTTCCGATGAACACTTTTTCAGGTTACATTCAGCAAACAGCCCTACACTTCAATCGACTTCAAAAAACAGGATTATGCATGCGATTGCTTCTGGTGGAAGACGACCCTCTCATCGCCGAGAGCCTGAATCGGCAGCTGACAGCCTCGGGCTTTACTGTCGACGAGGCTGGCACCGCAAAACGGGCAGAAAATCTCGGCAAACAGGAAGACTACCGAGCCGTAGTGCTGGATCTGGGGTTGCCGGATGGCAATGGGCTGGATGTCCTCAAGAGCTGGCGCGCTGACAAACTGACCATGCCGGTGCTGATCCTGACCGCCCGGGGTGACTGGCAGGACAAGGTGAATGGCCTTAAGGCCGGCGCGGACGATTATCTGGCCAAGCCATTCCAGACCGAGGAACTGCTGGCACGGCTGAATGCCCTGATTCGCCGCAGCGAAGGCCGGGTGGAAGCGAAGTTGGCGGCAGGCGGCTTTGAGCTGGATGAGTACCGCCAGTACCTGCAAACACCCGACGGCCAGGAGCACTCCCTGACCGGAACCGAGTTCCGTCTGCTACGTTGCCTGATGAGCCGCCCGGGCCAGCTGTTCTCAAAGGAACAGTTGCTGGAACAGTTGTACAATCTGAATGACAGTCCAAGCGACAACACCATTGAGGCCTATATTCGCCGGCTGCGAAAAATCACCGGGGCTGAGGCGATCACCACCCGACGAGGCCAGGGGTACATCTTCAATGCCATGGATTAATCCCCGGCGTTCCATCCGTAAAAGCCTGCTCACCCTGTTGCTGCCTGCCGCCATTGCTTTAATGGTTGCAGCCTGGATCGTTCATGGCTTGTTGCTGGAACGCATGGCCCGCGGATTCGTTGAAGACCGGTTGCAGGACGAGGTGTCGTTCCTGGAGCACCAGTTACGGCAGTCCGGCCCGCAGGAAATCCGGGATATCGCTGAGGGTGATTATTTTGAAGAGGTCTTCCACCATGCGTTTGCCCTGCGCACAGGCAACCAGATTCACAGCTCCCCCGACCAATGGTCGGGGGCTCTCGAGCCCTTGCTGAAGGAAACAGACACCGGTTTTGTCCACCAAACCACTCCGGAACCCGCTGCATCCGTCACCGAATTCCTGGCCTACCGCAAAGCCCTGACCCTGAACGGGGAACCGGTCGTCATCGTGGTGGCAGAGGATCTGACCAGCCTGCAGCACAGCCAGCAGGAGTTGCACCTTTGGACCGGCATCGTGTCCGCTATACTTCTGACATTGCTGATACTCGCGATATGGCTGGCTATCCGCTGGTCCCTGCGCTCGGTTTCCCGGCTGCAAAACGGTCTGACAGCCCTGCAAACCGGCACCAGCAACCGACTGGATGTGGATGCCCCTGCGGAGTTCCAGCCTCTGATCAGCCAGCTGAACCAGCTTTTGGACACCCTGGATCAAAGGCTTGCCCGATCCCGGGATGCCCTGGCCAACCTCTCCCACAGTGTGAAAACACCGGTGTCCGCCATTCGCCAGGTCCTGGAAGATGACACCCGGGCCCTGGACCCGGAAATGCGACAACAGCTTGCCCAACGACTGTCCGACATCGACCGCCAACTGGAAAGCGAAATGCGCCGCAGCCGGTTCGCAGGCCCCCAGGCGGGCAAGGCCGCACAACCCGTCAGCCAGGCCCGCGACCTGCTATGGATGCTGGGCCGACTCTACCCCGACAAAAACTTCGAACTGGAAACCGAACTGGGACCGGAAACCCGCTGGCCGATCGAAGAGCATGACCTGAATGAGATTCTTGGCAACCTGCTGGATAATGCGGGCAAGTGGGCCTCACACCAGGTCTCCCTGCACCTGAACCGGGAAGACAATCAGTTGACTCTGGAAGTCCACGACGATGGCCCCGGTGTTGCGCCAGAAAAACTCGATACGCTCGGCACCCGGGGCTTGCGACTGGACGAACAGACACCGGGGCACGGATTGGGGCTGGCGATCGTCAGGGACATTCTGGCTGGTTATGGTGGAACCCTGCAGTTCACCTCTCCGACAGCACGGGGGCTGATTGCCCGCGTGACATTACCGCAGTCCGGAGAATGATGTGACTCCGATTTTCGAGAGCCGGTCGGTGGCGACTATTCGATATTTTCGGTAATAATGACCCGCGAACGACAATGATATACAAGGACGAGACGATGGATCGACGTTTACATACAGGCCAAGTCAATACAGGGGTAATGCTCGCGATCGCCGTGGTCGCCGCCCTGATCATCATCCCCTGGTATACCCATAACGACCTGACGGACAAGGAAGAATCCGTGCACTCCGCCTGGGCCAACGTGCAAAGCACCCTTCAACGTCGGGCAGATCTCATCCCCGCCCTGCTGAAGACCGTCAGCCAGGCCATGGAATATGAGAGTGAGACACTCGAGTCCCTTGCCGAGCAACAGGCGCAACTGCTCGCGCGCCATGCCGGGGCGCCCCCCAAGGGCAACGAGGACCTGAATACCCTGGCGGACATGGACCAGCAACTGGCAGCCGGCTCACGCCAACTGCTGGTGATTGCCGGGTCCTTGCCTGAGCTTCGGGCCACCGACCAGTTCCTGCAGCTGCAATCCCAGCTTGAAGGCACCGAAAACCGCATTAACGTCACCCGCATCCGCTACAACGAAGCCGTGCGATATTACAACGGTGCGATCCGGGGATTTATTGGGCGCCATGTCGCCAATTCCCTCGGGCTTGAGCCCAGACCTTACTTTGAAGCCAGTGCCAACGCCCAGAGCCCGGTTTCGATGGAGTTTCAGTGATGCCTGCGCAGGGGAAAGCCGCCCTTACCCGGCAAGCGGGGCGTATACGTCTACTGGTGATGCTGGGACTTTTTGCGGCCGTCGTACTGGCAATTGCGTATCAAGCCAACGACCGACTGGCAACCGTTCCCCGGGTGACAGACCACATAAACCTGCTAAGCCCGGAAGAACGTGACCGGATCGCGCGCGTCCACGATTACCTGCTGTCCGATTACGATATCGACTACCGAATCCTGATCGCCAGGGG
Organism: Marinobacter sp.; assembly: GCA_022014155.1. Lineage (GTDB taxonomy): Bacteria > Pseudomonadota > Gammaproteobacteria > Pseudomonadales > Oleiphilaceae > Marinobacter. The sequence continues at coordinate 10,342 of JAKLLS010000086.1, forward strand.
CATTGACGACATCAATCAGTTTGCCGTGAATTACTTTCGCGACGGCAATGTAGGGGCGGCCAGTGACAGTGGGCGCGGCCTTCTATTGGTGATTGACGCCCAGGCCAACCAGGTTCGCCTGGAAGTCAGCCACGCCCTGGAACCCACCTACACGGACGCTTTTGTCGCCTATATTGAACACCGTCAGATGACGGAATTTTTCGCCGCCAACCGGATTGCCGATGGCATCCTGGCCACCACGGAGATGCTCATCACCCGGGCTACCAATGCAGCCAATGGCCTGGACCCTTCCACCGAGAGCTGGGCAGCCTCTTCCGGCGGGGGCGGTGCGCGGGTAGATGCCAGGATTGGCGAAGGTACAGCCTCCCGACGGGATGATAATGTGGCCCTCGGCGGGGGCGCGCCTCCCCGGGAAGTCCTGGATCGCTACAGGCGGGCAATGGAAGACCGCAACAACAATCCGCAGCTGTCGATCTATTCAAAGCAAACCCGTGAGATGCTGGGCCAGCGGGTAATGACTCCGGCGCAGATGGACAACGTGGCGAAGAGCCTTCGAAATTGCCAGCCTGAAAAACTGTTCAACCAGGACAATCGCGCCGTTCTGCGCTACCCCATCAAGGCCCGCACCTGCCCACCGTATTTTTTTCTGCGGGAGGACAACCAGTGGCGCCTGGATTTCACCGTGATGATCAACGCCATCCGTTTCGGACGCAACAACGAGTGGCGTCTGATGCCGGGGTACTCGGGCCCCTATGGCTTTGCCTTCAGGGATCTGCGGTTTGACCGCAATGGCTACCCTTATCCACAATAGCTCCATCATCCGCCAGGACCCGTGCCATGAAAATCGGTGAAACCTCCAGCGCAACCGGCATTCCGGTAGAAACCATTCGCTATTACGAGAAGATTGGACTGGTGCCTGAGCCCGAGCGGCAGGCCAGCGGTTATCGGCACTACCGGCAAAGCCATCTCGACCGCCTGCTCTTCATCAAACGTTGCCGCAATCTGGACATGGCCCAGGATGAAATCCGCGAACTGATCCGCCTGGCCGATCAGCCGGACGCCGACTGCAGCGAAGTGGATGCCCTGCTGGCCCGCCACCTCAGCCATGTACGCGAGCGTCTGCGGGAGCTGACCAGCCTGGAGGATACCCTCGAACGACTCCAGAAAGCCTGTTCGGAAGGTCGAACGGTCAGTGAATGCGGTATTCTCGGCGGCCTGACCTCAGAGACTGCCGGGGAACCGACTGCCGGAAATCACAACCATATTCCCGGCACTCATCACCACACCCCGGGAACGCGCTGAAACTTTTCCGCAAGCCATCCGTTGACTCTATAGTAGCTACAGGGTTTTTAATGAGTACATTCTGACAACTGGAGGTATTCATGGCATGTAGCTGTTCTGCTCCCGAACCAAAATCCCCCGCTCCGGGCTTTCGCAAAGCCTTGTGGATTGCCCTGTGGGTCAACCTGGCCATGTTTCTGGTGGAAGGCATTGCCAGCCTACAGTCCGGTTCCGTGTCCCTGATGGCGGACGCCATTGACTTCTTTGGCGACAGTGCCAACTACCTGCTGTCCCTGTCCGTGCTCTCCATGGGCATGCTCTGGCGTGGCCGCGCCGCCATGGTGAAAGGCATCACCATGGCGGTGTTCGGCATCGCCGTGCTGGGCCGGGCGATCTGGGTCATGCAAAGCGGCATCACGCCAGAACCCCTGACCATGGGCGCTGTTGGTTTGCTCGCTCTGGTGGCCAATGTGGGCGTTGCCATCATGCTGTTCAAGTTCCGGGAAGGCGATTCCGACATGCGCTCGGTATGGCTGTGCAGCCGCAACGACGCCATCGGAAATATGGCGGTGATGGTGGCAGCCCTGGGGGTCTTCGGCACCGGTACCGCCTGGCCGGACCTCGCGGTAGCCGCAGTGATGGGTGGCCTGGCCATTACCTCGGGGATCAGTGTGGTGCGCCATGCCCGCGATGATATCCGGGGAGCGCAAAACGCACGGGCCTCCCGGACATTTACGGCAGAACCAACGCCACCATCACAGGAATAAATGCTAACGCAAACAGCGTACTGAGCAGCGCGGTGCCCGCCGCCTGTCTCGGTGCGGTATCCAGTAGCGTGGCAATCACCACCGTGTTGGCAGCGATGGGCGTGATGGAAATAAGGAAGATGGCCTGGTAGACCGCCAGGTCGTATACCCCGAACAGGTTGGCATCCAGCCACCAGAACAACAGCGCCACCACCGGCCAGGTCACAAACTTGCCCAGGAACGCCAGTCCGGTAAACCGGATGTTACCCGCCAGCCCACGGAAACTCAGGATGCCCATGCCGATAATCATCATGCCAAGGATGCTGTAGGTGCCACGCAGGTTATCAAACAGTGGGACAAACACGTCAGGAATGGAAATACCGGACAGGTTCAGCACAACAGCCAACAGGAACGCGTACACCGACGGGAGCCTTGCCACTCGCCTCAAAGCATCTTGCAGGCTGTACCGACCCCGTGCGGCCAGATAGAAGCCCACCGAATTCTCGAACAACGTAGTGCCAAGCATGCACACGATGTAGAGCGCCAGTCCCTCCTGCCCGAACAGCAACAGGGCCACCGGAATGCCAAAGTAACCGGTGTTGCCTGTCCCCACGGACAGCGGCATCAGACTGGCACTGCCATCGGTAATAAACCGCCTTGCGATCCAGAGATGCCCCACCCCGATGACCGAACACAGACCAAACGTCAGGAACGGCAGCAGGATGACTTCCGCTGACAGCGGTGCAGCCATGACCCCGGAAAACACCACCGATGGGGTGACGATGTAAAGCATGATTCCGGCTATGTGTTTGCCGCTGGCCTCCAGATACCGGCCGGCGACCCACCCGAGCGCAACCGTGACGTAGAGAGGAAGCAGTTTATAGAAAAGGGCCAGGGCCGCTGCCATGGAAGCTCCGGAAATAACGAGTGGGACGAAATCAGGCCGTAAAGTCTATCATTACGGTTTCACCTTCGCTGTTATTGATTCGGCCTATAATGCTTAATGATTCAAGTCATTTAACATGTCTTTTACTTACTGGAATACTGCGGTATCCCTGACCGGAAAAGAGATCAAAGGCAATGAAAGTGCATACCGGCTCGCCTCTGTCATCCGCGCCCTGTTACCTGGCCGACCACAGTCCGGACATCATCGAACAGTCGACGGCCGGCACTCAGCAAGCACTGATTAACAGTCTCAGCCGGGTTTTCGGCATCCATCTGAACAACGATCAGACAACGCCTGACCACCTGTTCCTGAATGATCTGTCCCGCCTCTTCCATCAGTGCAGAGTGGACACGGAGCATGCACTGGAACGGCACGAAGCCCCCTGGCAACACGTGTATCTGGTCCAGTACGGCATTCTTCGGCTCTTCCGGGAAGCACCCAGCGGCAAGACCGCCGTGCACCATTTTTTCACCGAGGGAGACATGGTGTGGCCGGTATTCGGTCGCAGCCGGACAGCCCGTAATACCCTTTGCCTGACCTCCGTAACACCCGCAACCCTGTGGGTGGCAGATTTCACAGCCTTCCGCTCAACCCTGCAAAAACAGGGTGAAGGCATATGGAATGGCTTTGCCCTTGCGCTGACCGAAGAACTGGCCGAGCTCACCAGCATGCGTGAATTCCGCAAACAGACCATGTCTGCCAGAGAGCGATACCTGCTACTTCTGGAAGAGTACCCGGAACTGGTAAAACGAGTACCTGACAATCAGCTGGCTTCCTGGCTCGGCGTGGTACCGGCCACGTTTTCACGGATCAAGAGTGCGTTGAAACCGGCGCAGAAATAATCAGCGGTGGGAAGAGTTTCCAAGCATTGGCCAGTACTTTTTAATGACTACACACAACCTTTATACTTTAGTCGTTGCGTACACCTGTACGCTGAAGTACGGTAGCAGCCATGACAGACTTGGATCCCAAAGCAATGAAAACTCCGGAAACCGTACACACCATCCATCACCGAATTGAGGAGTGGCTGAACAGTGCCACTCACGGACTTGGCGCGCTTTTCAGTGTCATCGGCACCGTGGTGTTAATTGTCGCCGCCAGCCAGATGGGAGACGTCTGGAAGATTGTCAGCTTCAGTATTTTCGGCGCGTCGCTGATCTTGCTGTATATGGCCTCAGCGCTGTATCACGGTGTCCGCCAACCGAAACTGAGGGCCGTGTTCAAAACGTTGGATCACTGCGCCATCTTTTTACTGATCGCAGGCACCTACACGCCGTTTCTGTTGGTTAACATGCGCGGCACCACGGGCTGGACACTGTTCGCGATTATCTGGTCCCTGGCCATCACCGGTGTCGTGCTCAAGGTTATTTTCAAGAACCGTTTCAAACTGGCGAGGGTGGGTATCTACGTTGCGATGGGCTGGCTGATCATCTTTGCTTCATCAGATCTGGTCGCCAATCTGAGTGAAACGGCCCTCTACCTGACTATAGGTGGCGGTGTGGCTTACACCGCCGGCGTCATTTTTTACCTGGCCGACCGCATTCCCTACATGCATGCGGTATGGCACCTGTTTGTGATCAGCGGCAGCGCCCTTCATTTCAGTGCCATATACTACGGTGTGCTTCCCTACGCAGCCTGATCAGCACAGCCGGATAATTGCCATCAGGATACTGGCTACCAGCAGGGATGCTGCCACGATTCACCGCCGTCACCCCCATCGGAAATGATTGGCTACCTCCACTGCGCCGGAAGCCAGGCCGACTACTCCATCGGACGTACCACCACCGTAACACACTGATTTTTAATGACTATAGATGGTTTATTTTTGGCTCCCTACCGGCCAGAAATACGAGGTCCATCGGGTCAATTCTGTCCTTGATATTTGTCACGATCACTCCGCGCCTTCCGTTTGCAAAATGGCTCCATAACCTAATTGCCACCGTTGTCGTGGCTCGGGGTCAGCAACTCAAGGAGCAGCTATCATGGCAAAAACCAACGCTGACATCGCACTCTGGGATGTCGAAAATGATGACTTCTGGGAAGACGAAGGTAGACGCGTTGCTTCCCGCAACCTGTGGATTTCCATTCCTAGCCTACTGTTGGGCTTCGCCGTCTGGCTGATGTGGGGAATGATCACCACCCAGATGAAAAACCTGGGCTTTCCTTTCACGGT
>JAKLLS010000233.1 GCA_022014155.1 Marinobacter sp.
TGGGTGATGCAGTTCCTGTCGGATATCCTGAATGTCACTGTCGACCGGCCTCGGGTGACGGAAACCACGGCATTGGGAGCGGCGTACCTGGCAGGACTTCATACCGGCGTTTATAAGAGTCTGGATGACATTGCCCGGCTATGGGAGCAGGAGCGACGATTTGAGCCGGCTATGAAACCGGCTCTGAGGGAGTCTCTCTACGCGGGTTGGCTCGATGCAGTAGAGCGGGTTTGCAATAACTGATCGCCGGGTTTGGTCAGGCCGTCCGCTCAAAGGCAATCAGGTGGTCAGCTTCCACTCTCACCGGTACATTTTCGCCCAGGTGGAAATCCAGGTGGCTGCGGAACAGGGCTTCGAATTCCGTATCTTCCGAGCAGCGGAAGCGGTACAGGGTTGAGGTACCTGCAAATGTTTTCTCGACCACCTTGGGTTTGAGGTCGGAATCCGCATCGTACACGATGTCGTCCGGTCTGATCAGCACGTCGACCAGGGTGCCTTGGGGCCATTTGTAGGCCCGGTTGCCGCGAATAATCCCCAACTCCGATTCAATGGTGTCCGGGCCCAGGGCCTTGCCGGGGATGAACCCTCCCTGACCAACAAAGCCAGCCACGAACCGGTTGGCCGGTTCGTGGTAGAGGTTGTAGGGCACGTCCCACTGTTGAATGCTGCCGTCTTTGAGCACGGCCACCTGGTCGCACATGGCAAAGGCTTCCTGCTGGTCATGGGTGACCAGAATGGCACTGATGCCCAGGGTTTTGAGAATATCCCTGACATCCAGGCTCAGGCGCCTGCGCAGGTCGGTATCCAGGTTGGAAAAGGGCTCATCCAGCAGGATCAGAGTAGGTTCCGGTGCCAGTGCCCTGGCCAGGGCAACCCGCTGTTGCTGGCCACCAGACAGCTCGTGAGGGTAACTGTCCGCGAGATCCTGCAGGTGTACCAGGGCCAGCAGTTCCATGACTTTCTGGCGTTTTTCGCGGCGGTTTTCCTTGTGCAGACCGAACCCGACGTTGTCCGCTATGGTCAGGTGCGGAAACAGCGCGTAGTCCTGGAATACCATGCCGATGCGTCGCTTTTCGGGCGCCACCATGCGCCCGGGCAGACTGATGGACTGTGATTGCAGGCGAATCTCGCCAGCGCTGAGCGGCAGGAACCCCGCCAACGCACGGAGTATGGTGCTTTTACCGCAGCCACTGGGTCCCAGAAGACAGCCAATGTCGCCGTGGCTGAGTGAAAAGCTGACGTCCTTGACCACCGATCCATTACCGTATCCGCAAGACAGGTTGTTTACTTCCAGCAGCCAGTCAACGGGGAGGTCCGCGCTTGGGCTCATTCGGTCAGTCCAGTTTGTTGAGGATCAGGAATTCGAGCAGTGCCTTCTGCGCGTGCAAGCGGTTTTCTGCCTCATCCCATACCACCGAACTGGCGTGTTCCATCATGTCGGTGGAGATTTCCTCACCCCGGTGTGCCGGCAGGCAGTGCATGAACAGTGCGTCCTTGTCCGCCATGGACATCAGGTCGGGGCTGATCTGGTAGCCCCGGAAGGCTTTCTCGCGGGCCTTTTGCTCATCTTCCTGGCCCATGGAGGCCCATACGTCGGTCACCAGCAGGTGCGCGTCGCGCGCCGCTTCCGCCGGGTCCCGAATGATGGCCACACGATCACTGTGTGTCTGCATCAGGGACTCGTTGGGCTCGTAGCCTTCGGGGCAGGCAATTCGCAGGTTGAAGCCGAACTGGGTTGCGGCGTTGATGTAGGAATGGCACATGTTGTTGCCGTCGCCTACCCAGGTCACCGTGGCGCCACGAATGCTGCCCCGGTGTTCACGGTAAGTCTGCATGTCGGCCAATAACTGGCAAGGGTGGAAGTCGTCAGTCAGGGCGTTGATGACCGGAACGCGGGACGCACTGGCAAACCGTTCCACCGTATCGTGGGCAAAGGTGCGGATCATCACCGCATCCACCATGCTGGAAATGACAATGGCGGAATCCTCAATAGGTTCGCCCCTGCCTAACTGGGTGTCACGGGGGGAAAGGAACAGTGCGGCGCCCCCGAGTTGTGTCATCCCGGCCTCGAACGAGACCCGAGTACGAGTGGATGACTTCTCGAAGATCATCGCCAGTACCCGATTCTTCAGAGTGTCCCGAGTGGCGCCGCTGCGCCATTCATTGCGAAGCTTGCTGGCATGGTCCAGCAGGCCTTCAAGCTCGCTGGCTGTCATGTCATTCAATGTCAGAAAGTGTCTTGCTGCCATGTTCTGGACCTTTATCAAACGAAAACCTTGCCGCACCGCAAAACAACAACGCGCCAGGCTGCGGAAGAGCCGCACCGGCGGGTGAACGTGACGGGAGTTGCGTTGGCTGCCTGAAAGACAGGGGCTTAAGTCTAGCCCTTCGGGCAGGTGATGACAACGGCGGCGCCGTAGCGGTTGCGCTGGGTCAAGCAGGGAGTTTGGTGCCCCCGTTGTACGACGTGTACAATAGGCGCCAGGTACATTGCCTCCAGGCAATCCCGTTTTCAATCAGAGGTGAGTGTTCATGGACATTAATGAAACCATTAAGAGCCAGCTTGAGGGTAACCCGGTCATTCTGTATATGAAGGGTACTCCGCAGGCTCCCCAGTGCGGTTTCTCTGCAAAAACCGTCCAGGCTTTGATGGCCTGTGGTGAGCGCTTTGCGTTTGTAAACATTCTGGATAACCAGGAATTGCGCGAAGCCCTGAAGGTCTATTCCAGCTGGCCGACTTACCCGCAGCTCTATATAAATGGCGAGTTGGTGGGTGGTTGTGACATCGTTCTTGAGATGTCAGAAAGTGGTGAGCTGGCTAACGCCGTCAAGGAAGCGGCCAAACAGGCTGAAGCCTGATTCGCTAGTTTTCGAGACGCTCCGGGGAGAACAGCAGTTCAACCCGGTAGCGTTGTTGTCCTCCTTCCTTACCCGGTGGTTCCGGATAGGGGCTGGCCGCCAGCGCCGCCCGGTATGCCGCACCATCGATAGCCTCCATGCCGCTTGAGCGGTGCACGTCTGCCTTGATCAAGGCGCCATTACTCAACAAATGTAACTCGATCTCCATAGCCACCGGCGTGGTTAAATTCCGCAGAGTCGGAATACGGCCGTGTTTCAGCTCGCGGGCAATGCGGGTGGCGAGGCTGATAACGTAGGCGTCGGTTTCTCCGGGGGCTTCTGTCATTTGTGCAGTGTCTCGGTGCGACTCGGCCACCGGTGAGTCGGAGGCGATGCCGGCAGTGGTTGCCGGCGATGGAGCGGTCTGTGGAGCTGTCTCGGCAGTCGGAGCGGCCTCGTTTGCGGGTGGTGCGGTCGTTGGGGTGGGCGTGACTTGGTGTCGCACCTGACGCGAGTTCACGGTTGCCGTGTTGGTGGTCGGCGCTTCAGCGCGAGTCTCTTCACCGGGGCTGGAGGTGGTTCTGGGAGTAGCTTCGCTGCCGGTCGGAATCAGTGCGATGGTCATAGTGGGGGTGGGGTGTTCCGTGGGTTCAGACAGCAGGGGGATGGCTGACAGACCAAGGGTATGCAGCAACAATGCCAGGGATATGGCAAGGGCGATTCGATACTGGGCCGGAAGGCTGGTGCTGCTGCCATAGTCCAGCATGGTATGTCAGG
>JAKLLS010000087.1 GCA_022014155.1 Marinobacter sp.
ATATCAGACATGCCCTTGCTCCAGACTGAACAGAATGGATGTATTGAAAATAAGGGCGGTATTGTACGGGAGAGCGGGGGGAATGGCTATTGGCTAACCACCTCTTCGCGAATACCGTCCCAGCCCTCTTTAACGGAACGGAGCAAGCTGGCGACTTCGTCCAACTTGGACACACTGTTTTGGGTGTTCGCTTCAAATAAAGTGCGCTCCATGTATTCATAAAGAGCACCCAAACGCACAGCCAAGTCTCCACCTTTCTCGAAATCCAGAAATCCACGCAGGCCGCCAATAATTTCGATGGCCTTGGATATCAGCTTCCCCTTACCTTCGTAGTCCTTAACCTGCATACGGGCCTTGGCCATGTTAATACGTTCAAGAGCACCGTTGTACAAAAGCTGAACCAGCTTGTGAGGGTCCGCATCGGTGATGCTGGTTTGGGTATTAACCCGTTGATAGGCCTGTAAACCGTTCATATATCACCTATTTTCCAGAGGAATCCTAGTTCTATTCAGACTTCGGAGCTATGGCGGCCAATTGTTGACTGATATAGTCGCCTGTGCTGTTAAGTTGAGCAATCAGCGAATCTGCCGCCGAGAACTGGCTAACCAGCCTGTCCCTGTACGACTGAATTCTCAGGTCCAACTGCTCTCTCTGACTCTCAATCCTACTGAGCGTCTCATTCAGCCCGGCTGTTCTGCTCGAAAGCACACCGTTGCTGTCGAGAAAATCATCTAGCCGATCCAGGGTACGAGTAGCAATTCCCTCAACGCCATCCTTCTCCGCGAACAATGCCGTCACGGCAGCAGGATCGGCAGCCAGCTGCTCTTTAAACCTGGCCTGGTCGAACTCCAGCTTGCCAGTACTGGGATCTGTTTTGATTCCAACGTCCGCAAGCATACGAACCGATGAACTCTCAAGCCCTGCAGGGATCGTTGTCAGCAGACCACGCAGATCACTCTGTATACCCCTTATCGTGGAATCGCCACTTAGGACACCACCTTTTCCCGTCTCTGCATTGAAACCAGAATGCCTCTTGATAACATCTTGCAACGCATTGAATTTGTCAACGAACTCCTGCACCCGACCAGCCACTGCATCGGGATCCCGCTCAACGGTGACAGAGGAAGTCCCCACAGACTTGAGATCGAACGTAACCCCATCAACGACACCCTCTACCGTGTTACTGGAGCGGGTGACAGCGATCCCGTTTACTTCAAGCATCGCATCCTTCGCCTGAACGGTCTCAGTCAGGTTCGAGGTGGTACCGTCAAATGCAAACCGTGACAGCCCGTTTGTGTCTGTGTCTGAACCATCGCCATCACCAGACACTGTCACCTGGATGGCGTTCGCGGTGCCCGACTCATCGGATGACAGCACCAGGCGGTATCCTGAACCAGTATCAACGATTCCCGCCGAAACGCCCGCGTTTGCGTCGTTGATCGCCGACGCCACCCCTTCGAGGGTATTGTTGCTGCCATCAATCACCACATCTGTGTTAACACCACCAACGTTCAGCGTTAAGGTACCAGTGCCCACCTCGGTCGTATCACGATCGGCGAACTCTACCGATGCCAGTGACTGCGCCTGGGCCAACTGTGTTACATCGAGACTGTAGCTACCCCGACTGACCACCGCCTGATCAATGGAAACACCAGCCACCGCCTCATTGGATGACGAGGCAGTAAATGCCCGCAGCCCCTCTGGAGAGCTGAGCTGTTCCATTGGAGAACGCAAGGCCTCAAGAGCGCTTCGTAACGCGCCAAATGCAGAAATCTTCGACTGGGCGGCTTGCTGACGTTGATCCAGGCGAATTTCTGCCGGCTTGCGCTCAGCATTCACTAACTGGTCAACGAGGTCAGCGCTGAATATGCCCGAGCCCGCGCCCAGTGATGTGATTGATGCCATGATGCTGCCTCCTGAAAGGCTGAATATTCGCGTCTATTCTTTTAACGGCCAGGGGCGGCAAAACTTTGCCCATTCTACCCGGCAATTTGTTACGCAATGTAATCTGGCCAGCCTTTCCCATTACGAACAAAGCCGCCGGACCCATCTGGGTGCGGCGGCGCTGAAAAGCCATTATCCAACAGTGAATAAACCGGCAAAGAATTACACTTTGATATTGAACAATGTCAGCGGTTCATCCTGCTGCAAGTTTTCTGCCAACCTCATAGCAACCTCATCTGGAATCTGACGAATAACTTCCTGAGTTTCCTGATCAACGACACGAACGATCGTCTCACCCAGCTCATTATTCACTTCAAACTGCAGATCTCTCTGGACGTTCTGAACATAATCGTTCAGCTTCGACACCGCATCATCAAGCTGTTCTTTCTGAACGTCACTCAGCCGCTCCAGCCTTTCGGCTGCAGAAACCAATCCAGGCCTGACGTTAGAGTTAACCGATTGGATGGATGCAGAAGCGCCAGATCCCGAGCTTGTTGCCAGAGCGGAAGCATCACTGCCTTCTGCCCGAGGTGACGCAGACGCCCGAGCCGGAGCTGTCTCGCCAGAGCGAACCAGCTTCAAATCCGGGCTATTCAGATTCACGTCATTCATAGCTCACCCCGCTTTCCTTTCTACGGAGAAATCCGACCCCTCACATGGAGAGGCCGGAAGCCTACCGCATCCCTTACTGCAGGAGAGACAGCACCTGGTTCGGACGAGCATTCGCCTGTGCCAGGACAGAAATACCGGCCTGCTGAAGTACGTTCGCTTTTGCCAGCTTTGCGGTTTCTGCGGCGAAGTCCGCATCCAGAATCCGGCTCTGGGAAGCACTCAGGTTCTCGATGCTGGTACCGAGGTTGTTGATTGTGCTTTCAAACCTGTTTTGCACAGCACCAAGATCACTACGCGCGGTGTTGACAGTATCGAGAGCAGTATCAAGAGCCAGGATCGCACTGCTAGCAGCGTCTACCGCGGTAATGCTGTTGCCAGAGATCGCCAGGCCGTTTGCACCGGCAGTCATCGGTGCGGTGAAGTCAATAGCAATGCGCTGGCCTGCTTCTGAGCCAACCTGGATGCCAATTGCAGTTGTTTCGGTACCATCAAGAATTTGCAGACCGTTGAAGGTTGTATCCTGTGCGATTCGGGTGATTTCATCCCGGCGGGCAATAAATTCCTCGTTCAATGCAGCGCGGTCATCGGCTGAGTTTGAACCGTTGGAAGCCTGGACGGCCAGCTCACGCATCCGCTGCAGGTTATTAACCGTCTCATTCAGTGCACCTTCGGCGGTCTGCGTCATTGAAATACCATCGTTGGCATTACGCTGTGCAACCGTCAAACCACGAATCTGAGCATCGAAACGGGTTGCAATTGCGATGCCGGCGGCATCGTCTTTTGCAGAGTTGATACGCAGGCCAGAAGACAGGCGCTGCAGAGCCTGATCAGAAAGACTCTGGGACTTGCCCAGTTGGTTTTGGGCGTTGAGGGAAGCAACGTTAGTGTTAATGCCAAGTGCCATGGTAAATCTCCTACAAACTTTTTCAGTTTTTGGTGTGGCAGGCCTGACGCCTGTCTTTCTCTTAGCGCCGCCCCGTTATTCCAATTAACGGCGCCCTCGACCGGTTCTTTAGAAATTAGTTTGTAAAAGATTGTAATAAGTACCAATTCATTGTCCTTCATACGCGAACGACCTGAACAGCCTGCTGTCTTCCTCCCTTGGCAGACGCTCCGAAACCTTTTCATTGTACTCATGGGGTATCTCGGCAAAAAACTCCAACGACGTCTTTCGCCAAGCGTGGAAAAATGCCTCAAGCTCATCATCCTCACACGCCAGGCCATGAGCCAAAAGCAAGTAGATAAATTGCAGGGTAGACCCCCACATCAACTGGAAAGCCATCAATCGCACACCGCCATTTTCAGACATCCCCCTTTTACGAGACACATCATGAAGTTCCAAACGCATTGTATTGGCCAGCCGAACACCGTCCACCCGGCGAGATAAAGGTGTTTTTTTTATCAGCGACTCGAAGCGGGCACATCTCTGCTTTAGTTCCCTTTCAAGCTCAGAAGGACGCTCCTCAATCAGCTTTTGGCTAACATTACCAGCGCCGCTCCTGAGGGCGCCATGGAATGCTGCCAATTCCCCCGAGTTGTCACTCAACCTATGAACAAGAACCGGAAATTCATCCGGTGAGACCCAGTCAGCGCCTTCGATCCGTGCACCGTCGGAAATATTAAAGAACGCCGGTGGATTCTCATACCTGTTTTGGGCGCGCATTAAATCCTCGGCTTTGATCTTTGCAAAGAGGTAGTCTCCTCTCGTGAAAATTCTTCCACCATCCACCGACTCTACTTCCAGAACCTCGGATTTACGGCCACCGACAGTCGCCTGGAACCGCTTTACAAATTCCGAGTTATCCGGCTTTCCATAAACGGAGTGCTCCGAATGGTCCCTGCTTTCCGACAAAAACCCATAATCGGAACCGGCAAGAAAAATATTCCGGAACCCCAGATTAGTCGCCAGGCTGAGTGCGGCATTGGTGCAGGTCGGTGAGGCCCCGGCAAAGGCCTCACCACGGTTCCAGAAGTGGTAGTCATTCGTTTCAGCGCTGTAAAACAGAAAGACTTCGGAAAACAGATCAGTCACCAGGGGATTGACCGTGGATTTGGCAAACAGAACAATATTATTGTCCGGTCTCAGACCGGAGTTGCTTATGATGTCGTATATGATGAAGTCGGAATCCAGTTCGACATGAAAATCAGGCTCAATGCCATTACGCAACAAAGCACGAAGGCCAGTACCGGCACTCATTAGAACAATCTTGTCTCTGTGTGCCTTTATAGATTCGATTCGGTTGTCGAGAGAGGGACCACTACCCACAATAACAATTGGTCGCTCAACCGCCTGACAATGCTGCGGGAGTATTATTGGTGGGTGTCGCTCGAGGTTATGGAGTTCCTGATTCAGGTGGTCAACCTGGCGGTCGAAGTTATCCCAGTTGGCATTAATCACTGGCAAACGATCCCGCACCCCTTCAAAAATCTTTATAAGCCGCTCATTGGAACGATGGCTCAGGAAAACGGTGAAATCCGGGTGGAAAGGAATGGATTTCTTCATTTCGTTTTCGAGCATCCGGACATGCTCGCCCGAATCAGGGTTGGAAGAGATAACAAACGATAAGCTATATCCTTTTTTCTCAAACCTGGCCCAGATTGCCTGCCAGTCCACCACAAACATGCTGAGTGCGAAGAACTCCGGGTCCGGCTCGTAAATAATGGCGTTCACAATATCCGTGGATCTTGTTATATCATCAATATGAAGCCCCAGGCCCACACCGAGAAAGACAACCGATGGTACGAATCCATCAAAAAGGTAGCCCTCAAAGGGGCGTGCGGAGACCGGAGAATCGCTGGCACATTGATGGATTAGGTCTAGAGCAAATCGTTGGCAGGGGGGCTTTGTCGCGGCTCTGAGCCTGAAATTCTTTATCCGCTTCTTCTCCGAGAACAACCGGATAAAATCTCTAGCCTCCTTGCCAGCGGTGTCGACTACTCCACCGGGGTACAGGGACACCCCACCTTCCAAAACATCGACATTTCTAGAACCCGGTGTAATGGAAAGCTCCAGTCGCGACAACTGCAGGTCCAGAAAGTGATCGTAAATACCTTTATAGTATGTACTGAAGAACTGAAGGTTTTTTATCTTGCGGGCTATGAGGTCTTCTTCAGTCAGTTTTGAAAAGTCCAGCATGGTTAATCTCTTTTATTGGCACTACAGAATATCAGGTGGTGGCCGCCAAAGACCTACCCTACCTCTGGCTCTTTGCAATCCGCTTTTCGAGCATCAAGCGGCTAAGCTCGAAGTCCATCTCTTCGTCGATATCTATCGAGTGCTCCCGAGGCATAACGCATGCGAGAAGTGAATCGGAGAACAGCGAACCATGCTCTTTTACTGTATTCACCCCCACAACATACACAGCACCGTTAAGGCGATAGTCAGCCGGATACTCCTGGGACCGCCTGGGCGTTTTCAGGTTCAGCCCATGCAACTTTCCATCAGGGTCCACCTGCCCGCACCACGCCAGAGGATGGTCAACCTTGCAAACCGAAACCACGGACTCCCCCCCGCCACGCCTGAAGATCTCAACGGCATTCCTGATATCTTCACTTTGCCTTAGCGGGGAGGTGGGCTGAAGCAGGATGATTGTCTCCGGATGGGACCCAGCCTGCTCTTCACGGGCAATTACGTCACGCACCACATCAAATGTTGAAGCCGAGTCCGATGCGAGGTCGGGATCACGGTTAACGCCAATAACGTTGTCCGGGTATTGCGACAATAGATTCAGAACTTCCGGATCATCCGAAGTAACCACGATCTTAGTCGATACATTAGCCTGGAGAGCGGCCTCAATCGTCCAGCAAATCATCGGCTTTCCTGCCAGAGGCAAAACATTCTTGCGAGGCAGTCGACGACTCCCCGCCCTGGCGGGGATAATGACGAGGTTGCGATCACGATCGGTCATTCAACAAACCTTGCACCTCGTCTTGCGCTTTCTGGAAATCGTTGACTTGACCTACGTCGAGCCAGTACTCATGAAGCGGGAACATTGCCACTTTCTGGCCTTTGTTAATCGCACTCTCCAGCACTGTCGGCATATCCACCCTGGTTCCCGGCTTAATGCTTTTCACCAGCTCGGGAGACAAAACATACATTCCCGCATTGATAAAACATTTATGGGCCGGCTTTTCGACCATGCTTCGAACATGGGTACCATCACTCTGAACTACACCGTAGGGAATCTGATACTCAAACTCCCGAACACACATTGTGGCCGCGCAATCATGCTCTTGATGGAAGTCCAGCAACCCCACGTAATTGGGTGTGGTCAGCAGATCTCCGTTCATCATGATCAAGGGCAGGTTTATCTCATCATGGGGAAGCAGCCCGAGTGCCCCTCCGGTCCCCAGTGGCTGCTCCTCGTGGATGTAGCGGATAGTGACACCCCAATGGCCGCCATCGCCAAAATAATCCCTGATCATCTGCGGCAAATAATGGGTTGAAATAAAGAAGCGATGGAACCCGGCATCGATAAGGCTTTCGAGGATCAGTTGCAGTATTGGTTTGTCCCCCACCTTCAGCATAGGCTTTGGACAGCTATTGGTGAGTGGCCTCAGGCGCGTGCCAAATCCTCCGGCCATCAGAAAAACCGGATTATCAAGCACACGCTTGTCCAATAACGAATGGAGCGTTTCCAAATCAACAACTCGCCCTTCGTCATCCAAAATGGGTAGCTGCAAAAGTTCGGCATTCTCCATAACCGACAGAATACGCTGGCGACTCCAGCCCTTCTTTCCTGTTCGAGGCCTGGAGCACATCACATCAGCAACTGGCTGGTCCATCGACACATGTCTGATCAGGGCCCGGCGCAGGTCTCCATCCGTCAGCGTTCCCAGAAGCATGCCATTGCTGTCAACGACGAGCGCAATCCGCAAAGCCCCCTTATCCAAGATCTCAATTGCTTCGGCTATCGGTGTCTCTGGTGAGACCAAAACTGACTGCCATTTCTTCATTCGAGCCCCCGGCGCCTGATATTGGATTGATAGTGTGTAGAAGCCAGCCGGTATGTGCTGTCGGGCTCTGCATCGTGACGCAAAGTCACGCCCGCCCCAATAACCGATCGTGCGCCGATACTCACCCCTTGAGTCACCGTCGCACCGGCCCCGATAAAGGCACCCTCTCCAATCGTAACATTCCCGCAAATCGTTGCACCGGGCGCTACGTGAACATGAGACCCAACGGCAGATTCATGATCAATGGACGCGCCGGTATTGATAATGGCGTTCTCATGAATCACGGAACCAGCCTGAACAATCGCTCCTGCCATAACCTGTGCTCCGCTATGAAGCTCCGTGCTCCGGGATACGAACGCCGATGGGTGAACCCACTCCGGAAAACGGAAACCTCTCGCTTTCATTGCACAAAAGAGGTTCTGCCGGTTAAGTGACCGTGGCAGGAAACCCACGCCATTGGCCAGCACCACGTCATCGACATCAAACTCTTCAAGGATGTCGTCTGCTCCCAGCACGGACAACCCCTGCCATTTATCTGTTTGAGAGGACGCAAGGCCCGGATCGCAAACTCCCAGGATCGGAACCCCGCACTCTGTCAGCAAATCGATCAGAACCCGTGCATGGCCACCGGCTCCCAGCACGATGACCGGCACGGCCTCCCCCTCACCGCCGGTCATATGGCCTCTCCGGCTTCATAATCCCGCTGCGCTCTCTGCCCGATCTGATCCCAATAGAGCATCGCTGAAAGGCCGCCACCGGCGCGCCCCGTTGTCAGGTTCTCCTCGGTAAACACCTCTCCTTCACGCACAGCCATGGCGGTCACCAGACTCTGCCGCGCGGCAAGTCGTGTATCCCACTCACTGGGCTGAGGGCCCTTGTAACCGTCCCCGAACGCTGACTCCAGGGAGCGTATATCGCTCACCAACGTAGCCAGCTCTTCCGGCTCCAGCGAGGCCTTGTGATCTGGCCCGGGAAGACTACGATCAAGGGTGAAATGCTTTTCAATTATCCGTGCCCCCCGCGCCACTGCTGCCAAGGCAACCAAATTTCCCTGGGTATGGTCGGAGTAGCCCACTGGCAGATGAAATGCCTGACTCAAAGTATCCATAGCCATAAGGTTCACTTCTTTCAGAGGCGCCGGATACTGAGAAGTACAATGCAGCAAACTGACTCGTTCCTGTAACCTGGTACGGGCAATACCATCACTCCAGCACTGCCAGACTTCGTGCAAGGAATCAGGTTCCTCTGCTTCATGCATACCATGACATAGCACGGCCAACGCTTGCTCTACATCAGCAAGACTCGCCATGCCAGTGGAAACAACGAGTGGTTTTCCAGTGCGGGCGAAATCCCAAAGCAGGGGGCCGTTGGTGAGCTCACCCGAAGGAATCTTGTATAACGGAAGGTTGAGGGTTTCCAGGAAGGCGAGACTCTCTTTATCGAACGCCGTGGATAGAAACTGAATACCTTTGTGCCGGGCATGCCGCTGCAGGGGCTCATGCCATTCAAGCGGCAGCTCAAGTGCCCGCAGCATTTCCAATTGGCTTTGGTCGGCATTGGTTGTGCGCTGTTGGTACGCTGCCTTCGGCGCTGTAGAGGACGCCAGTCGGCTGGCACTGAACGTCTGGAATTTTACCGCGTCAGCTCCGGAAGCCGCTGCGACATCAATTAGCGCCATCGCCCGGTCCAGATCACCGTTATGGTTAACGCCCGCCTCGGCAATGATATAGATACTGGATTTGCTGGGCTTTACCATGAACTCACTACCTGATGTCATGAAAGTGCTTTTGTATCCGTAACGGCTGTGTAGCCAAAACCTTAACTATCCTGCCTGCGGCATTACCTGCCCCGTAGGGATTACTCACATTAGCGCAATGTTCCCTGAAGGAAGGAATAAGCGCATGTTCGATTGCCTTTCGAATACTCGCTTCTTCCGCATCACAGTGCACTACAGAATCGGCAGCCAGACGCCCCGCCTGGCGCTGCCCAATGTTGACGGTAGGCACTCCGAGGCCAGGCACTTCGATCAGACCGCTTGACGAATTACCAATAACAGCATCAGCTTTCGCTACCGCCGACAAATAACGGCGGAATCCCAATGACCGGATTGCCAACACCCTGTGAGGTTGCCGTTCGGCGAATGACTCCAATAGCGAAATTAAAGATTCACTGCCGTTATCCGCGTTGGGATAGGTCAGAATAATATTGTGATCCGTGAAGCTGTCTAATGCGTCAAGCAATGACTGGAAGCTTTCTGCCGGCGGCTCCATACCTGCAGTCACCGGGTGATAGGTCACCAGAAAAAAAGGTCTGCCCAGGGCAAAGCCAAGGTTCTCAGAGAGCTCCTCCAGGGTGTACCTTGGCGTACGCATCACATGATCAAGACCGACCGCGCCCACATTGAAAACCGTTTCCGGACTTTCTCCCAGTTGAATGACACGGCGCCGGTAGTCGTCGGCCGCGACAAAATGGAGAGTCGACATCTTGGTGATTGCATGACGGATAGCGTCATCGTATGCACCTTCAGTAAGCTCTCCCCCGTGGAGATGAGCAATGGGGATGCCCATAACCAGTGCAGCCTGAGCCGCAGCCAAGGCTTCAAAACGATCGCCCAGAATCACCAGGACATCTGGCGCCAGCCGTTCCAGCGCGTCCGCCATACCAATAGTCCCAAGCCCGATTGACTTGGCAACACCTACACCAGTATTGGAGGACAACAACAAATCAATCTTCGCATCAATCTTGAAACCATCCTCTTCAATACACCTCCATGTGTCTCCAAACCGGGGAGACAGATGCATTGCGCCGACGATAACGTTCAATTCCAGGGAAGCCGAAGCATCAATTTCCTTCATCAGCCAGTACAGCAAACCGTATTCGGCACGGCTTCCGGTAAACACGGCAATGCGTCGCATCAATTATGTCCTCCCGCCTTAACACCGCTCGGCAGGTTAACGAGCCGCTCTTCCAGCCACTGCGCATTGCTCAGATCACCCGCGGGCGCATTTCTATACATCGGCAGCCGATTCATAAGTTGCCAGACCGGCCGGGTCATCACACCCCGGTCGTTCGTCAGCTTTAGCAGCGCATCGCGTTCTGAACGGTCACTGCATAAAACAGCGTTCAACCAATAGTTGCTTCGACAGTCTTTGGGTTCCCTGATGAAATCAAGACTGCTGTGTTTGAAACAGTTCGAATAAGCTTCGGCGAGATGTCGCTTTTCCCGGATAAACTCTTCAAGCCGCTCCAACTGGGCACAGCCAAGTGCCGCGTTCAAGTTGGGCATGCGGTAATTGTAGCCAACCTCATCGTGAACGTACTCATAAGCGTGAGGCTGCTTGGCTGTGGTGGTAAGGTGCTTTGCACGCTCGGCAAGCGTCTGTCCTGACAGAATCATTCCCCCGCCACCGGTCGTCATGATCTTGTTGCCGTTGAAGCTGAGCGCACCGATGTCCCCAATAGTGCCGGTGTGGCGCCCCTTATAGAAACTCCCCAATGACTCAGCTGAGTCCTCAACCAAAGCCAGCCCCCACTCTCGGCACACTCGCATCAAGCCATCAATATCCGCAGGATGGCCAAACGTATGCATTGGCAAACAGGCCCTGATGACTTTTCCATCAACCCGGTCACGACAGACGCCCTCAGCGTCCCTGACGGCATTTGCCTCAAGCCAACGCTCGACGGCTTGCGGTGAAAGGCCCAGCGTATCCCGATCCACATCAATAAAGATCGGCATCGCGCCGCAATAGGTAATCGCATTACACGTTGCAACAAAGGTCAGCGGCTGGGTAATCACGTAATCATCAGGCGCAACGCCAACCAGGCGCAACGCAACGTGCAGGGCCGCCGTGCCGTTTACGGTTGCGACCGCCCTGGGGCTGGAAGTGTACGCCGCCACCTCCGATTCAAGCCGATCAACAAACCCGCCTACGCTCGAAACAAAGGTCGAATCGATGGCCTCTGTGACATAAGCCTTTTCATTTCCACGAAAAACCGGTGCATGCAGGGGAATAAATTCATTTGTGCGGTAATGATCCCGCACAAACTCGATTAACTGCTCACAGGCGGAAGAAATCATACGTTGTAGATATCAGCTTTATATCGGGCAAGATTATCCGGCCGGGTAAACCAGTCAATGGTCTTGGTCAGACCTTGACGAAGATCATGGCGAGGCGCAAAACCGGTAAGCTTCCGGATCAGGGTGTTGTCTCCCCACAAGCGAAACACTTCCGACTTCCCGGGGCGCATACGTTCGTCATCGGTAATAAAGGATACCTCTCTGTTCATGATCTCACGGATCATGTTCAGGGTGTCACCGACAGAAATCTCATTATTCGACGCAATATTCACCGTCTCTCCTATTGCCGCCTCGCACCGGGCCAATGCCAGAAAACCCTCACAGGTATCTTCAACATAGTTGAAGTCACGTGTTGGCGTTGTGTCACCCAGCTTTATTTCACGTTGTCCTGAAGCTATCTGACTGATAATCGTTGGAATAACGGCACGTGCGGATTGTCGCGGACCATACGTATTAAAGGGGCGGGCGATCGTGAGTGGTAGATTGAAAGCGTTGTAGAAGCTCATCGCCATAGCATCGGCGGCAATCTTCGAAGCACTGTAAGGCGACTGCGCCTGAAGCGGATGATTCTCGTCAATCGGCACATAACGCGCAGTGCCATAAACCTCACTGGTGGAAGTATGAATCACACGATTAACACCGTTCTCAAGCGCAGCCTGACAGATGTTCAGCGTACCCTTGATATTGGTCTCGACATAACTGTCGGGGGCGAGATAGGAGTAAGGAATAGCAATCAGTGCAGCGAGGTGAAAAACCGTATGAACGTCTTTGGTCACATGCTTACAAAAATGCGGATCACGAATGTCTCCGCATCGGACATCCACCTGGTCGAGTGCAGGAATATCCTCCAGCCACCCCCAATTATTAAAGGAGTTATATTGCGCCAAGGCCCGCACTTCGTATCCTTCACGCAGTAGAAGCTCAGTCAGGTGAGAACCAATAAAGCCATCGGCACCTGTCACTAACACTAACGATTTACCAGCCATAGCAACCACAACTCAAACAGTTATTTTCACTGAAGGTTACCACAAAATTGTTGTAACCCACCGGCTCTCAACCAGTGCCGCAGACTGACAACCAATGATGAACGGTTTACACGTCAAAAAAGCGGCAATTACCTGCCAGCATTCCATGCGAGCCAAATAACCGGGCACCCATACAATTTAATTTTTTCTAATATTTGCATCATCTTACGAAGGAATATAGTGATTGGCATGATGTTCGCTTTACTTTCCGAAAACGGCAACAACGCGATAATCGAGCCGGCAAGACAGGAGAATCCCCATGCCTCAGATCATTAACACGAATATTGCCTCTCTGAACGCCCAGCGAAACCTGAATGCGTCACAATCCGATGCGAACACAGCACTTCAAAGACTGTCTTCCGGACTGCGGATCAATTCCGCAAAAGACGATGCCGCCGGTCTTGCCATTTCTGAAAGATTTGAATCGCAGATCACCGGTCTTAACATGGCGCAGCGCAATGCCAACGACGGCATTTCCCTCGCACAAACCACGGAAGGCGCTCTGGATGAGATCACAAACAATCTGCAGAGAATTCGTGAACTGGCGGTTCAAGCAGCGAATGCCTCAAACAGCCCCTCCGACAGAGCGGCCTTGAATGCAGAAGTTCAACAGCGTGTGGAAGAAATCAATCGAATTTCTGGCCAAACGTCCTTCAACAGCCTCAAAGTCCTCGACGGCAGTCTTATAACCCAGACCTTCCAGGTTGGCGCGAATGCCGGTGAAACCATCAGCGTTTCCGGGTTTGATACTAGAGGATCCCAACTTGGCTCCACCATCAATCAGACCACAGACCTGCTACAGCTCACTGACGGAGCGGGTGACACGCTCGAGACCATCTTCGATGAGGGACGAACCGCTGACATTTCTTTCGACATTACCGGAACCGATGGTGCACTCACTAACGTAACAGTGACGGGTGCCGGATCCCTGCAGGACGTCCTGGGCCAAATCAACGCCCAGTCGCCTACCACAGGCGTTAGTGTAAACATGGACCGGACCAACGAAGAGTTGATCTTCTCTTCACAGTTTGGAGAAGATTTCAGTGTAACGATCGATCCAGGCGGCACCACCCAACCCGTGGCTGCGACAGCTGCGGCGAATACGGTCAACCTGAACGACACCGATATCTCTACCCAGGATGGCGCTGACCTGGCGATGATCTCCGTCGACTATGTGATCGAAAGCATCAACGGTATACGTGCCGAACTCGGTGCCGTGCAGAACCGGTTCGAGTCCACCATTGCCAACCTGAGCACCACATCCGAAAACCTGTCCGCCTCCAACAGCCGGATTCGTGACGCCGATTTCGCCGCGGAATCCGCCGAGCTGGCCCGCACCCAGGTACTGCAACAGGCCGGCCTTTCGGTTCTGGCGCAGGCCAACGCGCGGCCACAGCAGGTGCTGCAGTTGCTGCAGGGGTAAACGTAGAGACAAAAACCAAAAAACCGACTCGGATTTGAGTCGGTTTTTTGCGTTAAGGGCTGTCGGGTTAGCGAAGCGTAACCCGACAACCTACTCAGTGATTATCGGTCCGCATAACGAAACCCTCGACAGCCCGCAAAACTGCTTCATTCAACCCCAACCCCTCATTCGCAGCCTTGATAGCCAATTTCCGGTGGAGATCTCTTCCAATGCGGATATTGAAGGAGCCCTTAAATGGCTTATTAGGCTCAATCCCCATTTCGGCACAATCTGCCAGGTAGTCATCCACGGACACCTGGAACTCTTGCTCCAGATTCCGGAGGTTTTCGGCCTCGTAGGTCACCAAATCGTTGATGAACAATAATTTGCCATAAAGCAAGCCACGATCGAGATCATGCTCGATTGAACCAATCTGCCCTTTGTACTTCAGAGTATTGCTGTTCATAGCAGCCCCCACGCTTGCAAAGTCTGGACTACGTCCCGAATCATCAAAGGCCCACATACTTTCTCCGGATGTGGTCGGTGTAATCGGATCATCAACCCTCTACCACCTGTATTTGAAGCCTTATAAAAGCGCACACGCGATCCACTGCCCTGTTCTTCCTCAAATCCCAAACTGAGAAGAAAACTTCGGAGTTCACTCCACTTAATATCTTTTGGAACCTGCTTCCGTAGAAGCCGCTCCCGGAACTTATCCTTGTTTACCATGCGATCATCCTGATCAATTATTGCAACTGAATTATAGTTGCACACTGTTAGCAAGTCCAGACTTTTGGTTGTCGGATTACGCTTTGCTAACCCGACAAAACGCCCCCCCCTATCTCTGAAACTGGCATAGCTTTCGCAGTATCACCTCCAAAGCACGGCAAAACGTCAAAAAACTGCAGACCATTGCCGCTCGATTTCCATGGCAGGTCTTAAGAGGTGTCCCATGCACGCACAGCATCACATACAGGTTTCCGATTCCCGGCAGGCGCACGTTGCCCGGCTGGTACTGCAGGCCAACCTTGCCT
>JAKLLS010000088.1 GCA_022014155.1 Marinobacter sp.
ACACGGCGGAACTGGACCTGGAATACACCCGGGTCACCGCGCCGGTCAGTGGCCGTGCCGGCCGGGCGCTGGTGACCCGTGGCAACTTGGCCAACGCGGACCAGACCCTGCTGACCACGGTGGTGTCAGTGGACCCGGTGCACGTCTATTTCGAGGCCGATGAACAGGCCGCATTCAGCAGCCAGCAGCTGCTGGCCAATGACCAGCCCCGTAATGTGCGCATTGCCCTGGGTGACAACGGCCGCCAATACCAGGGCTTGCTGGATTTCGTCGATAACCGGCTGAACCCCGGTACCGGCACCCTGCAATACCGGGCCGTGTTAGGCAATCCGGGGGGGCGGATCAAGCCCGGTCAGTTTGCCCGGGTGGAAATGCCGGTGGCCGAGCTGGACCAGGCACTGCTGGTGAACCGCAAGGCGGTACTGACCGATCAGGACCGCCGATACGTCTACGTGGTGGATGAAAACAACCGGGTTGCGCCCCGGCAGGTAACGACCGGTCGTCAGGTGGACGATCTGCTGGTGATCCGGAAAGGTCTCAATAGCGGTGACCGGGTAATCATCAACGGTGTTCAGAAAGTGTTTGGTGCCGGTATGGAAGTCGACCCGCAACTGATTGCCATGAGCGAACCTGACGCCAGTCAGGGCCCCGCTGTGGCGGTAGCCCGGGAGTCCGTACAATGAATGTGTCCCGTTTCTTTGTGGACCGGCCGATTTTTGCGGCGGTGCTGTCCATTATCATTCTTGCCATCGGGTTGATCTCCATCCCCAACCTGCCTGTCAGCGAGTATCCGGAAGTGGTGCCGCCGTCGGTTGTCGTGCGTACGGTCTATCCCGGTGCCAACCCCAAGGAGATTGCGGAAACCGTGGCAACGCCGCTGGAAGAGGCCATCAGCGGCGTTGAGGACATGATGTACTTCAAGTCCGTAGCCGGTTCTGATGGCGTCCTGCAGATGACGGTCACCTTCCGCCCCGGCACGGATGCGGAGGACGCCACGGTGCGGGTGCAGAATCGGGTCAGTCAGGCACAGGCGCGTCTGCCCGAGGAGGTGCGGCGCCAGGGCGTGACTACCCAGAAGCAGTCCCCGACCTTCCTGATGGTGGTCCACCTGACATCGCCGGACGGCACCTACGACACCCTGTACTTGCGCAACTACGCCCGGTTGCATGTGCGGGACCGGCTGGCCCGCATTCAGGGCGTAGGGGATGCCCAGGTTTTTGGTGGTGGTGACTACGCCATGCGCGCGTGGCTGGACCCGGACCGGATCGCTGCCCGTGGATTGACCGCCAGTGACGTGGTCCGTGCCATGCGTGAGCAGAATGTCCAGGTATCCGCCGGTCAGATCGGCGCAGAGCCGGTACCGAGCAGCGACTTCCTCACCCTGATCAACGCCCGTGGTCGACTGGAAACCGTGGAGGAATTCGGCGAGATCGTGCTCAAGCGCGGTGACAACGGCGAGATCCTGCGGCTGGAAGACGTGGCCCGGCTTGAGATGGGAGCCGGTGATTACACCCTGCGCTCCCAGCTCGACGGTAAGGACGCTGTGGCTATTGGTGTGTTCCAGGCCCCTGGAGCCAATGCCCTGAACATCCGTGACGAGGTGATCGCCACCATGGACGAACTGGCTACCCGGTTCCCCGAGGGTGTCGAGTATGAGGCGGTGTACGACACCACCATCTTTGTCAGCGACTCCATCAAGGCGGTGGTGGCGACCCTGCTGGAAGCGGTATTACTGGTGGTATTGGTCGTTACCCTGTTCCTGCAGACCTGGCGCGCCTCCATCATCCCGTTGCTGGCAGTGCCGGTGTCGGTCATTGGCACCTTCGGTGCGCTCTACCTGCTGGGTTATTCCATCAACACCCTGACCCTGTTCGGGCTGGTCTTGGCCATCGGCATCGTCGTGGACGACGCCATCGTGGTGGTGGAAAACGTTGAGCGTAATATCGAAGACGGCCTGAGTTCGCTGGCGGCGGCCCACCAGGCCATGAAGGAAGTGTCTGGCCCGATCATCGCCATCGGCCTGGTGCTGTGTGCGGTGTTTATCCCCATGGCTTTCCTGTCCGGCGTGACCGGCCAGTTTTACCGGCAGTTCGCGGTGACCATCGCCATTTCCACGGTGATCTCCACCATAAACTCGCTGACCTTGTCCCCGGCCTTGGCGGCGATGCTGCTCAAACCCCACGACGCGCCCAAGGACCGGATGCAACGGGTTATCGACGCCCTGTTCGGCTGGGTTTTCCGGCCCTTCAACCGCTTCTTCAACGCCAGTGCGGAGAAATATCAGGGCGGTGTGTCCCGCTCCCTGCGACGTCGCGGAGCAGTATTCGTGGTCTATGCCCTGTTGCTGACCGGTACCGGGTTGATGTTCAAGGTGGTGCCGCCGGGCTTTATCCCGATCCAGGACAAGCTGTACCTGATGGCCGGCGTGAAGCTGCCGGAAGGGGCATCCCTGGAGCGCACCGACCAACTGCTGCAGCAAGTGACCGATATCGCCATGGAGACAGAAGGCGTCGCCAACGCCGTGGCGTTTCCCGGTTTGAACGCACTGCAGTTCACCAACACCTCCAACACCGGCGTGGTGTTCTTCCCCCTTAAACCGTTTGACGAGCGCAGTCTCAGTGCGGGGGAGATCAATGCCCAGATCAACCAGAAAATCAGCGGGCTGAAGGAAGGTTTTGCCTTCTCCTTTATGCCGCCGCCGATCCTGGGGCTGGGTAACGGTTCCGGCTACCAGTTGTTCATCGAGGACCGGGGTAACCTGGGCTACGGTGCCCTGCAGAACGCGGTGAACCAGTTCCAGGGTGCCATCAGCCAGACCCCGGGCATGGGCTACCCCATCAGCAGCTACCAGGCCAACGTGCCACAGCTGGATGCGGAAGTGGACCGCCTCAAGGCCAAGGCCCAGGGTGTGCCGTTGACGGAACTGTTCGATACCCTGCAGACCTACCTGGGGTCCACCTACGTCAACGACTTCAACCGCTTTGGCCGTACCTGGCAGGTGATTGCACAGGCCGATGCCCCGTACCGCGACAGCGTGGAGGACATCGCCCGCCTGCGTACCCGCAATGACCTGGGCGAGATGGTTCCCATCGGCTCCATGGTGGAGATCCGCCAGAGCTTCGGGCCGGACCCGGTGTTGCGCTATAACGGCTATCCCGCCGCCGACCTGGCCGGGGAGGCGGACCCACGGGTACTGTCCTCGGCCCAGGCCATGGATACCCTGACCGCACTGGCGGGCGACACACTGCCCGCGGGCATGGATTTCGAATGGACCGACCTGAGCTATCAGCAGGCGACCCAGGGCAATGCCGCGCTGGTGGTGTTCCCGCTCTCCATCCTGCTGGTGTTCCTGGTGCTGGCGGCGTTGTATGAGAGCTGGACGCTGCCGCTGGCGGTGATTCTCATCGTGCCCATGTGCATGCTCTCGGCACTGATCGGTGTCTGGTTCGGGGGTGGGGACAACAACATCTTCGTCCAGGTGGGGCTGGTGGTGTTGATTGGCCTGGCCTGCAAGAACGCCATCCTGATTGTGGAGTTTGCCCGCGAACTGGAGCTGCAGGGCAGGAGTGTTGTGGACGCGGCACTGGAGGCCTGCCGGCTGCGGCTGCGGCCCATCATCATGACCTCCATCACCTTTACTGCGGCTGTGGTGCCGCTGGTGCTGGCGACGGGTGCCGGTGCCGAGGTACGGGCGGCCCTGGGCACCGCCGTGTTCGCCGGCATGGTCGGGGTCACCCTGTTTGGCCTGTTCCTGACGCCGGTGTTCTATGTGGCCCTGCGCAAACTTTCCGGCAGCCATCGCTTGCAGAGCCATCATACATCTACCCTGATTTGCGACGAGGACGAGGATGAAAATGCGCTTCCGGGAGGTCGCCATGCTTAAAGTGATCACTATGACCGGCGCGTTGGCGCTGCTGGCCGGGTGCGCCGTGGGACCGGACTACCGGGCTCCGGCCACGCCGGAACCAGAGGCTTTCTCGGATGAGCGGAGCATGGTTGCGGGGGATAACGACCAGCAACGTTTCTGGAAGGGGTTTGATGACCCCCTGCTGGCGCAGTTGATTGACCAGACCCTGATGGCCAACTACACCCTGGAAGGGGCCGTGGCCCGCTATGAGCGCGCGGCGGCCCTGTTGTACGGCGCCGAGAGGGAGCAATGGCCGAGTGTGACCGCCAACGCTTCCGCCGCTGAGCAATACTTGGCGGACGTCGAGCAATCACCCCCGGGAGCGGGACCGGAACGGGTGCAACGTTACCAGGCCGGTCTGGCGGCCAACTGGGAGCTGGACCTGTTCGGACGCTTGCGCCGTGCCACCGAGGCGCAACGGGCGGAACTGGACGCTGCCGGTGCCAACCTGGGTACGGTACAAGTCGCCCTGGCCGGGCAACTGGCCAGCAGCTACTTCGAGTTGCGGGGCCTGCAACAGCAGTATCGGGTGGCGCAGCAGAGTGTGGCGCTGCAACAGCAGTCCCTGGACATCGTTGAGGCACGGGTAGAAGCCGGCCGGGGCACTGAGTTCGATCAGGTGCGTGCCCGCGCCCAGTTGGAGCGCACCCGTGCCGAGTTGCCCACCCTGCAGGCGGGCATCCGGGCGGCCATGCACCGCATAGCGGTGCTGACTGGCCAGCTGCCGACGGCATTGGTGGAGACACTGTCACCCCTGGTCGGGCTCCCGGATGCCTTGCCGAGCATTCCCGTGGATAGCCCCGGGGACGTGCTGCGCCGTCGCCCGGACATTGCCGCTGCGGAGCGCCGTTTGGCCGCCGCCACCGCTCGCATCGGTGTGGCCACCGCCGATTTGTTTCCCCGCTTTACCCTGAGTGGATTACTGGGCTCGGTTGCCGCGGACACCGGTGACTTGTTCACCGGTCCGGCGGAATCCCGCCGTGTCGCCCTAGGCATCGACTGGACCTTCCTCGACCACGGTAAGGTCAAGGCCCGCATAGAGGCCGCCGGCGCCGACAGCCGCGCGGCACTGGCCAGCTATCAGCAAGCCGTACTGGAAGCGCTGGAAGAAGCGGAGACTCGGTTGGTGCGTTACCAGCGTGCGCAGGAAAGGGAAGGGCGCCTGCAGCGGGCCATGACGGATGCGGAGAAAGCGGTGGCGTTGGCCCGTACCCGTTATGAGCAGGGGTTTATCGGCTATTTCGAGGTACTGACGGCGGAACAAGAATTCACCGCTACCCGGGACGCGGCGGTGCGTAGCCGCACAGCGGTGACCCTGGCGATGGTGGACGTATACCGGGCGCTGGTAGGGGCGCCCGGTTAAGCAGCCCCGGCTTCGGCGTTACTTCATTTTAAAACCCTTGCCACGCAGGAAGTCCCGCATGTGGGGGCGCAGTTTGGAGGTGAACAGCGGCTTGAGCTGTTCCGACCAGTTGGTGTCCTTGTTGCCTCCGGTGCGGACGTGGTAATAGGTGCGCATGGTGGCGTCGAATTCCGCCACCAGCTCCGGGTCATGCTCGTCCTGGTAATAGTCCTCCTTGAGGACCGACGCCAGTGGCAGGCGTGGCTTGACCTCCGGATCCTGGTCCGGATAGCCCAGGCACATTCCGAACACCGGGTAGACATGCTCCGGCAGGCGCAGCAATTCGCTCACCTCGGCCGGATTGTTGCGGATGCCGCCGATGTAACACAGGCCCAGCCCCTCGGATTCCGCTGCTGTAGCAACGTTCTGGGCAACCAGCGCGGTATCGATACTGGAGACCAGCAGTTGCTCGGTCATACCGCGGACCACCTCGGCACCGGCCCGCGCCGCGGCATCCGTGGCTCGTTTCATATCCGCGCAGAACACCAGGAAATCGGAGCACTCCGCGACATAGCGCTGGCCACCACTCAATTCTGCCAGGGCTTCACGGTTCTCCGGGTTGACCACATGGATGATGGAATAAGCCTGCACGTGGCTGGATGTGGCGGCACTCTGGCCGGCACGAATCAGCTCCTCGAACAGCTCGCGGGGAATCTTCCGATCCTGAAATTTGCGGATCGAACGGTGTGACTTGAGAAGTTCAATGGTCGGGTTCATGGCGCCCTCTAACACGACATCAGAAAGCGCCTATCCTGCCACCGTCACACCGGTTTGGCAAAAGGGGCCAGGTGTTACTTCCTGGCCAGCTGTTCCGCTTTGGCGCGGATGCGTGCTTCCTGTTCCTGTAACTCCGGGGTAAACTCCTCACCGAAATCCTCGTCCTCAAACAGCGGACGGATCTCGATTTCAGCCTCGGTGCCTGGCATGGGGTTGGGGCAGCGCTTGACCCACTCAATGGCCTCTTCCATCGACTTCACCTGCCAGATCCAGAAACCTGCCACCAGCTCCCGGGTTTCGGTAAAGGGACCGTCGGTCACGATGCGCTCATCGCCGGAAAAGCGAACCCGGGCACCCTTGCTGCTGGGGTGCAGGCCCTCGCCGGCCTGCATGATGCCCGCGTTCACCAGCTCTTCATTATACTTACCCATGGCTTCCAGGAGCTCCTGGCTTGGCAGCTTTCCGGCTTCGGAATCCTGGCTTGCTTTCACTATGACCATCATTCGCATGACCGCTCTCCTTTCGTTTGTGTGGTATTCCTATCCTTGTCGAATGAGGTGGGTGGAAATCGACAGGGGCCAGATAAAATCAGTAGCGCTTCACAACCACGCGTCCAATCTCCGCAATCGCCTTATTGCGCTCATCAAACGAAGCTTCGGTCTCGGTGATATAGATGGCAAGTACCAGAGGCTCACGGTTGGGTGGCCAAAGTACGGCAGCAATGGAGCGTGAACCGTAGCCTCCGGCGCCCGAGCGATCTCCAATTTGCCAGTCCCGGGGGAGTACAGACCGGAGTAAGTTGTCACTTACCCGGTTACCCTTGAGCCAGGAAATCAGTTTGTTCCTGGAATCGTTAGCCAGGGTATCGCTCAGTACGAGTTTGCGGAGATTGTTCACCATCGCATTGGGTGTTGTGGTATCTCTCGGATCACCCGGCGCGGCCTCGTTGAGGGTGGTTTCTGTTCGGTCCAGCCGCGTAATTTTATCTCCCAGAGCGCGAACAAACCCCGTAACACTGTCGGGTCCGCCGATGGCATTCAGTACAAGATTGGCCGCCGTATTGTCACTGGTGGCCATAGTGGCCTCACATATCTCCCCCAGTGTCATACCGGGCTCCCCGGTACGTGTCTCTGTCACTGGGGAGTAGATGACCAGATCGTCTTTCTTGAACGTGATCCGTCGATTGAGGTCCTCCGTCCCTCCATCCACCCGCGCCAGCAGCGCTGCGCAGGCCAGGGTTTTGAAGGTACTGGTCATGGGGAAACGAGCATCGCCCTGATAGTCCCAGGTTTCTCCGGTGGCAGAGTCGTAGAGGGTGACACCTACGCGGGCGTCCAGGCGTTGTTCTACCGCTTTCACGACTTCAAGCAACGGACTTGCATGGGTGAGGGAAAAGGTGAAAGTCATCAGGAGCAGGGCAAGAGCACGCAAAGTGATCATTCAGCGGGGTCCTATCAGGTGCTACGTGGCGCAAACATAATGATCGCCATGCCCAGAATCGCCACTGATGAGCCCACGAAATCCCAGACCGTTGGTCGAATGCCGTCCACCGCCCATAACCACAGAATAGCGGTAAAAATATAGACACCACCGTACGCTGCATACACCCGGCCAGCGGCGGTCGGGTGCAATGACAGTAACCAGGCAAAGACTGCCAGGCTCAACGCCCCCGGCACCAGAAGCCAGATGGTCTTGCCTTCGCGCAGCCAGAGGTACGGCAGGTAACAGCCAACGATTTCAGCAATGGCCGTGATGAAAAACAGGCCGGCAGTCTTTAGCTCGGGCAAATCGGAGATCCCTGGTTATGTGTCATATTCGTCGTGCATACGCCACCACTCGAACGGCGGGGTCTGTGGCCACCCCTCGGGTGAGTCTTCCCAGGTTTCCTGACGGCCATAGGGTGTCAGGTCCAGCAACCGGAAGTTGGTATCGAACAGCTCGCCGCCGCGATCCGTGGTGAAGTAGGTGCGGTACACACGGTTGTCATCATCACGAATGAACACGTTCACCGCAAACCCTTTTCCCGCATCGAAAGCGTCAGCGAAGCGGCGACCGTGATCCGTGTACCAGGGTGTGTCCCAGCCCATCCGCTTCTGCAGGGCGATGATCTCGCTTTGCGGCGCCGGTGACGTAAACACGAAGGTGGTGTCCCGGGCGTTCACGTGTGAAATGTTGTGGCCAATGTTGTCCATGACCATCGAACAGCCCTGGCAGGGCGCAGCTCCGGGCTCCAGCATGGCACAGTATATGATCAGTTGGCGCCGCCCCTGAAACAGATCCACCAGCGACACTTCACCCTCCGGCCCGGTGAAGGTGAAGTGGTCTTCGACAGGGACCATCGGCAGTCTGCGGCGCTCGGCGGCCAGTGCATCCTGGGCGCGGGTCAGTTCCTTTTCCTTGACGAGGAGTGCCTGGCGGGCCTTGCGCCAGTCTTCGAGCGTACCGATAATTGGAAGTGCAGTCTTGTTAGCCGACATGATTTGAGCTCCTTCTGTTTGAGGTGCACTTCATAGTCGAACGGGAGAGGTTGAATTCGACAGCTCCTCGTATTCCCTTTGATAGGTTTCGTAATCCTGATGATAGGTATTAATGCTGGCAGCATCCTCGCAGTGCTTCAGGCCTCTGGTGCTAGCAGCGGTATCGTGCTCACAACGATTTTCCACATATGCCTGTCGGCCACTGGTAGTAAAGAACGAACACCCAGATAAGAAAATAAACAAAGCTATCGCAAGTGACTTATTAAGTCTCATTCAAACCCTTCCCTGTATATATCTGTACTTTGGAGACCAAGATTTTAATGCTAAGCACGTCGCCGTGCAGCAGATTGTTAAATCCTTTAAGGTACGGTATTCTGTACACGAACAAAATCCTGTACAGGGGGGGCTATGGACGCCATTAGCTACACAGCCGCTAGAACCAATCTAGCAAAAACCATGGAACAGGTCTGTGAAGACCACTCACCAGTCATTATCACTCGGAGCAAATCGCAGTCCGTGGTAATGATCTCCCTTGAGGACTACGAAGCGCTACAGGAGACTGCGTACCTACTGCGTGCACCAAAGAACGCCCGTCGTTTGCTGGAATCCGTTGTCGAGCTGGAGCAAGGCGGTGGTCAGGAAAAGGAACTTCTTGAATGAAAATCATCTTCTCCGAGAACTCCTGGGAAGACTATCTGTATTGGCAGAAAACTGACAAAAAGGTTCTTAACCGAATCAACAAGTTGATTAAGGAAACCAAACGCGAACCGTTCGAAGGTATCGGTAAACCTGAGCCCCTTAAACATAGTCTGGCTGGTTACTGGTCTCGTCGAATCAACGAAGAGGATCGGATGGTCTACAAAGTCACGGATGACGCTTTGCTTATCGCTCAGCTTCGGTACCACTACTGATTCAACAACAGCTTAGTCAAGCTATTCTGTTACTGTCATGTAATCGCGTGACGTCCTCATTTTGCGCTTTCAATCATGCTGTACAGAACAGCCATCCGGCAACCTTCTTGAGGACAGCTTTCAGCCACCTTTAAATGACGGGTCTGGAGCACCAGCCGCGATGAGCGCTGGAGTTCATGTTCAGGGATGTATAGCTCGATAAGTGCAACTACTGCGTCCAGGGGCCGTTCGTCCAGGTCCAAAAGCTTCTCCTTCGATCGTTGGAGGTAACGCGCCCCATAATTAACCAGCATTGCCTGTTCACTCCTGACTTTGGTGCATACCTCTTTGGTGGTAGGTGAGTAGTGGTTCGCTCACCTCCTCTTCAGGCCTCATAAAACCTGTGCTGCCGTCTTTTGGCATGAGCCCTGCAGGCCTTTGGATGGAATACACGATGATCGGCCCATCCGAGCGGTCCGGGTGTTTCAGACTTTGAAAAGACTACTGGCAACGGCGCTTGAGGGGGCCTGGTGTTCTTCACCGGGCTCCGTCAGCGCCGTTTTTTTCTGCGAACAAAGCAGTTCGGCCCACAGAGGGGCCGTATTGCTCAGGCTGGAACGAGGAAGTCGGCATGGGCCACTCAATGGGGAAATACCGGGGCATTCTTGCATCCATCGCACTATTCCTTTTGTTGGATGCGTCCGTTTTGATGCTCAACTTCTTTATGTCCTACCAGATTGCGGACGACGCTGTGGGAGTAAACCTGGCGGGGCGTCAGCGCATGTTGTCGCAACGCATGGTCAAATCGCTATTCGAGTTGGAGCATAACCTCGATGTCGGTGCCGCTATCGACGCCCCCCGAACCGAGCTTGCCCAAACGGTGACTTTGTTTGACCAGACGCTGACCGCTTTTTCCCAGGGAGGGGCGTCCACCGGGGCGAGTGATGAAGAGGTGATTCTGCAGGCGGTGAACGCCGAAGCGGCCCAAGTCGCACTGGACGAGGCATTGATTGTTTGGCACCCCTATCGGGTTCGTATTGAAGCGGTGTTGGCTGGGTTGGAGCGTGAGACCTTCGACGTACGACCCGCCCTGGCGACAGCCATCGCTTACGCACGTGAAAACAACGTAGCGTTGTTGACGCTGATGAATGATCTCACCGTGGAGTTGGAGCAGGTGGCGGCCTCGAAAGCCACACGGCTGCGTCTGATCCAGACCATCGGCATCAGCCTGGCGCTGATCAATTTCCTGATCATTCTGTTTCACTTCCTGCGGCAATTGCGTGACAGCGACCGGAAAATAGAAGCGGCCCGCCAGGAAACGACCGAGATTCTGGACACGGTTCAGGAAGGTCTGTTTTTGTTGGACCGGGACCTGGTGATCGGTAACCAGCATTCTAAACATCTAGCGGAAATCCTGGGCAGAACTGAGTTGGCCGGGCAGCGCTTCGATGCCATTTTGACGTCCCTGATAGGTGAGGCTGATCAGGATACCGCCACCAAGTTCATCGGCCTGCTGTTCGAGGGTCGTATCAAGGAAAAACTGGTCGGTGATTTGAATCCGCTGAGCGAAATCCGAGTTTTCTTACCGCGTGAAAAGGGAGTGACTGAATCTCGTTATCTGAGCTTTAACTTCTCCCGCGTGAAAGTGGAAGGCGACCTGCACCATCTGCTGGTCACGGTACGCGACATAACCGACCGGATACGCCTGGCTCAGGAATTGGAAGCCAGCAAAGCACGCGGGGAGGAGCAGTTGGGTATGTTGACCGGGATTCTTCACGTCAACCCAGCGCTGCTTGAAAGCTTTATTACCGGTACCTTCGAAACGTTCAACAATGTAAATCAGTTACTTGAGCAGCCGGCGAAAGACACGCGTGGGCTACGTGCCAAGATCGACAATCTTTTTATCGAGGTGCACCGTTTCAAAGGCGAGGCGGCGGCGTTGAACCTGGAGATTTTCGAACGCGAAGCCCAAGCCTTCGAACAGGAAGTTGCAGGTTTGAGGCAACAGGACAATCTGGTCGGAAATGACTTTTTAAAGCTGACCGTGCGCCTCGACCGTCTCATCGGTTATACCCATTCCATCCAGCAGTTAGCCGGTAAATTGGCGACCTTCGGCAAGGT
Organism: Marinobacter sp.; assembly: GCA_022014155.1. Taxonomy (GTDB): domain Bacteria; phylum Pseudomonadota; class Gammaproteobacteria; order Pseudomonadales; family Oleiphilaceae; genus Marinobacter. The sequence continues at coordinate 11,515 of JAKLLS010000088.1, forward strand.
GGCCAGCCATGGGTCCGTGCCTGCGTTGCCGGAATCCTGGCGGCATCTTGAAGACTTGGCCAGAAAGGTAGCCAGCCGCCAGGGCAAGGAAGTTATGCTGGTTACCAGTGGGTTGATCGAGCATGAACTGCCGGATGACAGCCGTCGTCTGGTCAGTGATCTGTGCATTCAGTTTATCCGCAACGCCATCGCCCATGGCATTGAAACGCCCGATGCCCGCCTGGAAAGTCAGAAATCGGAAAAAGGCCGCATTGATATCCGTCTGGTCCGGCTGAGCGATGGCAAGTTGGAACTCACCGTTACGGACGATGGCCAGGGTTTCGATTTAGACGCCATTCGCGAGCGTGCCCTGGCGAGTGAACGCTGGCACCCACAGGAGGTGGAAGGGTGGGACAGCAAACGCCTGACTTCATTGATATTCGAACCAGGTTTCAGCACAAAAATCGAGGCGGACGAAGACGCCGGGCAGGGCGTTGGTATGGATGTGGTGATGCGTCAGGTGCAGAGCAGCCGCGGGCGCATCCGGCTGTCGAGTCGACGCGGGCGCTACTGTCGTTTCGAGGTGACGCTGCCGGCACCGGTCGCTTCCCGTGTGGCGGCCTAACGGAGGAAAGTGGATGTTCAGACTCATGGTGGTCGACGATTCCAACATTATTCGTCGAAAGATTCAGCGCTGCACGGCAGGTGAGCAATTCGAGCTGGTAGGCACAGCCGCCAACGGTGCCGAAGCTCTGGCTCGGTACGATGAATGGTTGCCGGATGTCGTGACCATGGACCTCACCATGCCGGAAATGGATGGCATTCAGTGCATCGAAAAACTGATCGAACGAGACCCGGACTTGCGCATTCTGGTGGTCTCGGCTTTATCCGATAAAGCCACGGGTATCGACGCGCTGCAAAAAGGCGCGCAGGGATTTTTATGCAAACCTTTCTCCGAGGAACAACTGGCGGAGGCGTTGACCGAATTAACGGAGGATGTGTATGGCTGAGCAACGACTGCAGGTATTTATCGAAGGGGTGATGCACTATTTTCGCCATACGTCGGATAAAGACGTCAAAGTGGGCACGCCGTATCTGGTAGAGAACGATGCGCCGTTGTCGTTCGATGTCACGGGAATCATCGGCATCACCGGCGCTTGTCAGGGCTGCGTTTACTTTACCGCGCCGCGCATCATGTTGCGGCATTTGCTACTCAGCCTGGGGGAGCCCGACACCAGTGCGGACAATATGTTCGATCTGGTCGGAGAAGTCGCCAACACCATCTCGGGGAACGCCCGCCGCGAGTTTGGTAAGGACTTTATGATCTCCGTTCCCCTGGTGCTCGAAGGCGCACCGGAGCAGGTGCGTCTGCCGAAGGGTGTGCGTTCCTTCGTAATCCCTGTGTATTGGAAAGCCTACAGTGCCGCCATGGTGATTTGTCTGGCGGGTGGAGGGCAGGCAGGGTGAGTTCAGCAATGCGTCCCCGGTGTTTGAGGCGACTTTACCGGCTGGCGTTCATGTTCAGGGATGTATCGCTCGATTGGTGCAATTACTCATCCGAAGGCCCGACCCAGAACAGTGGGTTATGTGCGATTTCCCAGAGATAACCGTCGGGATCGGAAAAGTAGCCCGCGTAGCCACCCCAATCCGTTTTTTGGGCAGCCTTGGTGACAACGGCACCGGCTGCGACCGCCTGAGCCATGACCTGGTCTACCTCGTGCTCAGAGCTCACATTGTGGGCCAGACTGAATCCCGCAAACCCTTGTGAAGGCCCCGACACCAACGCATCTTCCGCCAGGGCTTCACGCCCGTACAGGCCAAGCCAGGTACCGTTCAGGGTAAAAAATGCCACCTCTGGTGGAGAATCCATTCTGGGAAGCCCCAAGCCCTGCTCGTAGAACCTGATCGAACGCGGCAGATCATCCACACCCAAGGTGATCATGCTGATCCGTGGTTTCATGATTTCTCCCCTTTAAACTGGTCCTGTCCGCTATTGCCTTGGCCGGTTAGGTTGACGGAACGTCCATGCCGAAAAGCAGAGAGATAGCAATGCGGTCGCTGAAAAAACAATATAAAAATAACTGCCTGTTGGAACACCGTCTGAAATCAGCCAAAGCCATAAGATATACCCACTGGGAACAAACATGAGAGCCATTCCAAGCGGCAGTGGAGTTAACGTAAGAACTGACACACCTGTGAAAATTGAGCACTTCGCAAGGTATGAACGCTGACCAGTGTTCAACTTCTGCCTCAGGTAGCGCAACAGCAATAACCATGGCACAGCCAGTACCATCCATATTGCTGCATGTAGAATATATATCTCACCAGAGCTCATTCGTCTGCAACCTGATGCCAAACGGCGCGCGTCAGCGTGCCCTTGCTTGAGAGCCTTGTCGGGTATCGGTACGCCACATTTCCACGATCAGCATGATGCTGACAATAAAAGGACACAAAGCGATGTATAACCACATCGCAAGGACTCCAACCGAGCTTGCAGATTTTAAAGCAGCATACAGAAATAGCAGTGCTGCGGGATAACCAAAGATCATGCCGATGGTCAGCAAAACCTTGTTGGAAAATCTGTATACGGGTAAAGCCAGAATTGTGATGCCGCCAGAAATCAGTCCAACCAGGCTTGCTGAAAAAAAGCCCATAGCGAGCCAGTCGCCAATTTCCATTCTGTAGACGCTGCTTTTGGCTATGGACATGATTGCAATTGATGCCAGGAAGCCTGCATACAAACCGCCACTTCCGAGCAGGATATACAGAATTTTCCTGAGAATCAGCGACATGGCGACGGTTTTCCGATGGCCAGCGCCTTGTCAAAAAAGGCGAATAATTAACAGCCTAGTCCATCGTCCGGCATGCCGCCATGCAATAGCGGACGTCTTCTAGTCCCTCCAGGGGGCTGGCTTACTCGCTCATTATGGATTCGAGCAGGGTATCGAAATCCATATCGATCTCGCCTTCCTCCGCGCGCCTAGTCAGGACGATCACCGAGCCCTGAAGTTCCGGATCGTCATCAAGCATGAGCAGGTCGGGGTTGATGAGTGTATTGACGGTGTTCTTCACAACCTTCGGAGCCTTGTTGAATTGGCGGCGAAGTAAACGGATGAGGACGGCCCCTTTCTTTACACCGCCGAGGGTTCGCTGAAGCGTGTATTCACGCTCAGTCACCAGGTAACGGCAAAGCTTTCTCATGACCGGTGTGTCCGCATTGTTGAGGATGAGGGTGCCCCGGGACACAAGCATCTTGTCGACGTAGTAAATGGCCACCAGAGCCTGATCGAATGGGCCGACTTCGTTAATGATCGCCAGGTTGACTGCTCGGTTCTGGAAATAGAAATCCGGAAGCACCTCATCGGCGGGCGTTCGGTTCAGTTCCACCAGATCCATCACCGTTTCCAGGTTCCGTTTTCGGGTCTCTTTCAGAAACTCGGAGTGCTGAAGAAGGTTGGGGGTGAGCAATGTCAGCGCTGAATTCTCCAGGGCACGAAGCGCACGGCAGACCGACAGCGTCAGGTCAAAATCACCCAGGCCGAGTTGCAGGACTTCCTG